>QHVY01000250.1:0-9078 GCA_003223695.1 Acidobacteriota bacterium | reverse complement strand
GTTCTCCAGGACGCTCATCCACCATGTGTGCTCGTCGCTCGCGGCCATGTGATTGGGAACAACGTCGAGGAGAAGGCCGAGTCCGCGCTGCGAGGCTTCCTGATGAAACGCGGCGAAATCATCCTCCGTGCCCAGCTCAGGATTGAGCGCCACCGCATCGACGACGTCGTAGCCGTGCGCGCTCCCCTTGCGCGCTTTCAGAATTGGCGACAGATAGAGATCGCTAATTCCCAGCTCGGCGAGATACGGGACAACACGACGCGCGTCGGCGAAGGTGAAGCCGGCGTTCAGTTGCAGGCGGTACGTGGCGCGGGGAACGCGGTACATTTCGCCAGTGATCCTGCAAATGTCATCCCGACGCTGACGCTGAGCGTAGCGAAGCGGAAGCGGAGGGACTTGGGCGGGTGTGCGGTGCGAGGTCGAGCCACTCAGGATTCATGGCTTCGATGAGCCGCACTTTCTTCGCACGTCTCCACGATTTCAGCTGCTTTTCTCGTGCGATTGCCTGTCGTAAGTCGGTGAATTCTTCCCAATCGAGGAGGCGCGTAATTTTGTACTGCGAGACATGAACGGGGTACGGGCACGGGGACGCGGTACATTTCGCCACTACTCCTGCAAATGTCATCCCGACGCTGAGCGTAGCGAAGCGGAAGCGGAGGGACCTGGGCGGGTGTGCGGTGCGAGGTCGAGCCACTCAGGATTCATGGCTTCGATGAGCCGTACTTTCTTCGCACGTCTCCACGATTTCAGCTGTTTTTCTCGTACGATTGCCTGTCGCACGTCGGTGAATTCTTCCCAATAGACGAGGCGCGTGATTTTGTACTGCAAGACAAAAGATCGTCGGTTGACCCGAGCGATGCCAATCGAGGCGCTTCCCGAGGTCACGAGTGATGCCGATGTACAGGACACGGCTTCTGCTTGCAAGTATGTAGACGTAGTACAAATGCACAATCCGAGAGTACCTCGGTCGCCTTAAGTCCTCTACCTACAGTAGCGAACCGCCCAGCCACCCAGGTCCCTTCCCTTCTCTTCGCTCAGGGTCGGGATGACATTACGAGAAATCCCCACGGCGGCACGATTTTCCCCTCGATCGTCTGCGCTGCATCGCTGAAATTGAAGGCGATCGTGACGTCGCCGCGGCGGACGATCACGATCCCGCGCTCATCGTCCGACCACGTGTCGATCGCCGCTAGATCGAGTGACCTCAAAGAGGGTGTCTCTCGCCGCAGCCGCAACAGGTCGCGATAAAAGCTGCGCAGCTCGGCGTCCTCCTTCCAGGTGAGTTTCGATCGATGAAATGTCTGATCAGCGTGCGGGTCGGGAGCTTCGCCGATCCACTCGAAATGCTCGAACTCTTCGCGACGGCCGCGGCGCACCGCTTCGATCAGATCGGAATCCGAATGCGAGGTGAAATATTGAAACGGCGCCGTCTCGCCGTACTCCTCGCCCATGAAGAGCATTGGCAAAAACGGCGATAGGATCACCGCCGCCGCGGCGAGCTTCAGCTTCTCGCGCGAGACCAGCGTCGTCAGCCGCTCGCCGTGCATGCGATTGCCGACCTGATCGTGATTCTGCGCGGAGACGACGAATTGCGCGCCATCGCGCGTCTGCGGTTTGTGACCGAACTTGCGGTCGCGGTAAGGCGAATATTGACCCGTATAGCGGTAGCCGGTGGAAATCGTTTTCGCCAGATCGGTCGCCGCAGTGAGCAGCGCATGCAGTGCGCGATGGAAATCGTCGCTCCATTGCGAGTCGAATCCAAGGCCTAACGAGCCTTTCGGAGTGATGATGCGGGGATCGTTAAGATCGCTCTCCGCAATCACGTACGCGCGGCGCCTGCTACTGTGAATGGCGGTGGTCAGGTCCTGCAGGAATGGCTCGGCGGAATGATCGACGATGGCATGCACGGCATCCACGCGCAATGCGTCGAAGTGAAACTCATCGATCCACATCAGCGCGTTCTGAATGAAAAACGCGCGGACGTGATCGCTCTGCGGGCCGTCGAAATTCAAAGCCATGCCCCACGCGGTCTTATATCGATCGGTGAAGTACGGCCCGAACTCGCTCAGATAATTTCCTTCGGGACCGAGATGGTTGTAGACGACGTCGAGGACCATGGCCAGGCCGTGCTGATGCGCCGCATCGACGAGCCGCTTGAGCCCATGCGGACCGCCGTAAGAGTTCTGCGCCGCGTAAATGTAGGTGCCGTCGTATCCCCAATTGCGATCGCCGGGAAATTGCCCGATCGGCATCAGCTCGATCGCCGTAATGCCGAGGTCCTTCAGCGCGTCGAGTTTAGGAATGATCGCGTCGAACGTTCCCTCGCGCGTGAACGTGCCGACGTGCAGCTCGTAGATCACGAACTCTTCGAGTGCAATCCCGCGCCAATTCGTGTCATGCCATTCGAAATTCGGATCGACGACTTCGGACGGACCGTGCACACCGAGCGGCTGAAACCGCGACGCGGGATCGGGCCGCTCGACACCGTCGAGCACGTAGAAATACCGAGTACCGCCGGGCGCGTCGGTATTCGAAGCTCGACGTGGTCGCGCCGGGGGGCCCACACCCGGAACTCGCAACGATCCGGCGCGACGAGGCGCGCGCCGAGTGTAGGGCCGGCTTCAGCCGGCCGGCTAAAGCCGGCCCCCACACTATTGCGGTTCATTCATCAAGAAAACGGCGCCGAGCGGAGGGAGTGTCAGATTCACCGACCATCGGCGGCCGTGCAGCGGAATCGGAGCGGCTTCGACGCCGCCCATGTTCCCCTGTCCGCTTCCGCCGTACAGCGGCGCATCGCTGTTGAGGATCTCTCGCCAGGGGCCGCCTGCCGGCACGCCGACCATGTAGTTGTGCCGCGGAATCGGGGTGAAGTTGAGCGCGACGATCACGGACTGATCGGGATTCGAGCGCGATTTGCGAATCAGCGAGACGATGCTGTTCTCGGTGTCGCAGCAATCGATCCATTCGAATCCTTCGCCGCTCGTGTCGATCTCATGCAGCGCAGGAATCTCTCGATACGTCCGCGCGAGGTCCTCAACCCAACGCTGCAGCGCCGCGTGGGGGGAATAGTCGAGCAGCCACCAATCGAGGCTCGCATCGTGGTTCCACTCGCGCCACTGGCCGAACTCACCACCCATGAAGAGCAGCTTCTTGCCCGGCTGCGAATACATGTCTGCGAACAGCAGTCGCAGGTTGGCGAACTTCTGCCAGTCGTCGCCGGGCATCTTGCCGATGAGCGATCCCTTTCCGTACACCACCTCGTCGTGCGACAGCGGCAGCACGAAGTTTTCCGTGAACGCGTAAATCATCCGGAAGGTCAGATCGTTGTGATGGAACTTGCGGTGGATGGGATTCTTCGAGAAGTAGCGCAGCGTGTCGTGCATCCATCCCATGTCCCACTTCATGCCGAATCCGAGACCTCCGACGTAGGTCGGACGCGACACCATCGGCCACGCCGTCGACTCCTCGGCGATCACCTGGACGTCGGGATGGACTTTGTAAACGTCTTCGTTCAATCGCCGCAGGAAGGTGATCGCGTCGATGTTTTCCCGTCCGCCGAAATCGTTCGGGATCCACTCGCCGTGTTTGCGTGAGTAGTCGAGGTAGAGCATCGATGCGACGGCGTCGACGCGCAGTCCATCGGCGTGATAGGTATCGAGCCAGTACAGCGCGCTGCTCAGCAGAAAACTGCGAACTTCGTTGCGGCCGTAATTGAAAATCAGCGACTGCCAGTCGGGATGAAATCCCTTGCGCGGATCGGCGTGCTCATAAAGATGAGTGCCGTCGAAGTACGAGAGGCCGTGCTCGTCGGTCGGAAAGTGTGAAGGCACCCAGTCGAGAATCACGCCGATTCCGTTCTGGTGCAGGACGTCGACGAGATACATGAAATCCTGCGGAGTTCCGTAGCGGCTCGTCGGCGCAAAGAATCCGGTGACCTGATAGCCCCACGAGCCGTAAAACGGATGCTCCATCACCGGCATGAACTCGACGTGCGTGAAATTCATCTTTCGCACGTAGTCGGCGAGCTGACCGGCGATCTCACGGTAGCTCAGCGGACCGTATTCGCCGCGGCGCCAGGAGCCGATGTGCACTTCGTAAATCGACATCGGGGCGGTGAGCGCATTGCGCGCCGCTCGCGAGCGCATCCACTCCGCGTCACTCCACTCGTAATCGAGATCCCACACGATCGATGCCGTGCGCGGCGGCGTTTCGTGATGAATGCCGACCGGATCCGCTTTCTCGACTTCGTAGCCGGCGTGCTGCGAAACGATGTGGTATTTGTACTTCATCCCCTTGTGCACGCCGGGAATGAAGCGTTCCCAGATTCCGGAAGCGCCGCGCGACTCGAGAGGATTCGACTGAGGACTCCAGCCATTCCAGTCTCCGACGACGCTCACCGATCGTGCGTTCGGCGCCCACACCGCGAACATCGTTCCGACGAGGCCGTCGCGCTCGATCGGATGCGATCCGAGCTTGTCCCACAAGCGGTGATGGCTGCCTTCATTGAAAAGGTGGTAGTCCCAATCGGAGAGGAGCGTCGCCGGAGTTTCTTCAGTGGTGACGGAAACGCTCGGCACGACATCCGCGCCGACGATTTGCGCTTCCTCCTGCACCTTGCGCACGCGCTTGCGCGGAGCGGACGTCGTCTTGCCCGACGTTCGCCGTTTCGGGAGTTCGCCCTCCGTTCCGGAGCCCTTCTTACTTCTCGTGGCCATCGCTTCCCCCGGGCATCTTTTCGCTCTTCGCCTCCTCAAAGCAAGCCTCGGGCCGCCGAAAAATGAAGAGCGATGCGAGGATCGCTGAGAGTATCGCCGTCGGCAGCGGCGCGGCAAAGGCAGTGGCGATTCCGACGCCGCTTTCATCTGAATTACTGCTGTGGGAGCTTCTCGCCGGTCCACCTGTCCCGAATTGCCCAGAAAGTGCATGTCGGGCAAACCTCGCCCTCAGGATAATCTTTGCCTTCTTCGTGCGGACAGCCGATGATCCCTGGGCTCATCGCGACTGTCTTCACGCTGTTTTTCTCGATAAAACTTAGGATCTCTCGGCCGATCGCTTCATCGCTTCGTACGTCTGCCGTTTCTGAGAACCACGTTCGGAGCTCTGTGACTCTGGTGTGCTCGTCCGGGACGATGCCGACAACCACCTTTGACGCGCGCGAGGCGTCTGGACCGTAGAAAGCGAGGGTGGCCGCCGGGAAGCCTTGGTGACCGCGCTTCGCCTTTTTCTCGAGCGGCATGGGTTTTCGTTTGATGCGCTTCACGCAAGTTCGATGTGAGCATATCTTCATCCGCGGGATACGGGAAAAGTGGTGAGCCGACATCGAGGTTCGCCGGCCCGGCCTAACGGACCCGCCATTCAGCCGACGGGCGCCTTCACGAGGCTACGACATGACGCGTGCAAATTGCAAAGCGTACGGCGCCCAGTCGGCTGCAATGGCTAGTTGGGCGGCCCGCATTCGGAGCGACGATGGCTAGGCATAGAGTGACTTGGAACCACCCGCAACTGAGGCAAGCCATATGGCGGAGAAGGCGTGAGACTCCGGGCTCAGACGGCGGAGCACCGTACACGTTCTCGTATTTTCCGGGTTCCAGAGTGTTGACGTAGCAGCAGCCAGGCCCATCGTCCGCCGCGTGCGAGAGGCGCTCTAGTTTCCAACCGCTCTCGAGATTTCGGGCGACAACCAGAAACGTTTTCCCCCGACGATTCGCAATTAAGAACGCAAAATCTGGCCGGTTGTCGCCGTCATAATCGGCAGATGAGACAGCAATGCACTTGCCGCCGCCGTGGTACCGTTGTTCAAGCCTCAACGTCTCCGGATCGTAGTCGGCGGTCCGAGCGATTCTGAACGTCGGAAACTGTTGCCGAACAATGCGACGCACCGCAGTCGGGACTACAGCCTCGCATGGATCGAGCTTAGGAGTCGCGATCGCGAGAATCAAACCTAACCACATGCCTTGCTTGTCGTCGTCTGCCTAACGTCCCTGCGGTTCACCGGCGCGGCGCCTCCACTTGTCAGAATAACTGAACGTGCAAGCCGGTGCGAGATGCAGGCGGCTCGGCCGCCGGGCCAGATGAGATGAGAAGGCCAACCTCCTGACGCAGTCGCACAATGCGCTGCACAAGATTCGTCAAGGTGCTTGAGGCACACAGCGAAGAAAGGAGATTGGCCGTAAAGAATCTTACGCGCAATTTGATGGATTGGAGCAGCGTGCACGTGATCGGAATCGATCTGGGAGATCGAAACTCGCAACTGATAGGTGGAGGCGTACGGCCGCTCGTCGGCTGCAGCGAAAAGTTAGGTGGCTGTTTGCCTGAATAGCAGCATTGTGGTTCTGGATAGCCATTTTTCCTCTCGGGTTTGCGCCGTCACGACTCGCGCCATCCCTGCCTGGTGAGCCTCGGGCGAAATGAGACGCAACTCGGACAAGGCTTTCTCCTGCAAAGCTGCGATGAACTGCCAGTCGAAGTCGATGTAACCGCTGCAATTTTGTTGGCTGACAAGTTCCATACTCGTTTCAGCCGCGATTTGCTCGAGGCGCTCGAGTTTTGGATAGCGGGCAAAGTTGATTGGCAGGGTTTCAGGGAAGAGCTTTCCCAACGAGCGGCTCCGAATATCTTCCTCAGAGTCGGTCACAAGTGCGAGAGTTCCGCCTCGACACAACACGCGGCCAGCTTCACGAAAAAAAGAGGGAAAGTCGTTTAGATGTTGCATGACATCTACGCTGAAAACGAAATCCGATGTATGACTGGAGAAGGGCCAGGTTTCCTCAGCACATGCGGTAAGCACGCGCGCGCGGGCTCCGCGCGCAACCGCTAGGCGCAGCATTCGAAACGAGATGTCAAATCCGAAGAAGGCGACGGTGGGAAACTTCGCTGCGAGAGCGGCGGAGTAGTCTCCCGTTCCACAGCCAACCTCGATCGCTCGGCCGTACTCGTGTCCGCGGAGTGCCTGTGACAGCGCAGCGACTTTCGACGGCACAGGCCAACGACGTTGCGCGTAGATTTGAGCCGCATGGTCGTAGTCCGCCGCCGAATGTATGTGCGTCATATTTAGTGGACGGCCCGAGTCCACCTAACGGATCATTCGCTCAGCCGCGCGCGGCCTTCACGAGCCAGCATAACTTACGCGGGCAAGCTTGCAAAGCACGAGGGCCTTCAGGCCCGGGCCAGCGTACGGCTGCGCGTCGGCTGCAGCGAAAAGTTAGGCCGCGCGTTATCGTAAATTCCAGAATGGGCTTGTGAGACCCAACTCCCCAAATAGTTGCTCGGCTTCCTCGACAGTTCGGCGGCGCCATGCGGGTTCTCGCCTGTCGGGGCTGTACCAAGCATGTGCGAGTTTCCAGCCCGTCTGGAGCGAGAGGACGCCACCACGAGAGAACCGCCACGACTGGCACCAGCGATCGATGTGATCTTCCGACCGGAAGAAGAGCATTGTCTTTCAGGTGAAGACGATATCGTTCCACCAATCTCGTGCAGGAATGGCAAAATGGAGAAGTCCATCGCCGGATACCTCGCCGTCTGAGACAGCAATCTGCATGGCTGTACCGCAATCGCCGCAACTACTGTCGATTATTGCGTCGGCCTTGAGCATGGCGGGAATGCCCAAAGAATCCCAAATGCAGTTGCCGTACGCAACGAAGCCGGCGACTTCGACGCGGAAGGGAGTCGGGACTGCTGAGAACGGATTAGCCATGAGAATTTCGCCGGACTCCGGCTGAAGCACAAGCACGTGCGCTGCCGCCAAACGAGAAAAGGAATCTCGGACTAGTTCGCGACGTAAGGAAAGAGCCTCGGCGACGTTCGTTGAGTCTGGAGGAATCCCGCGCCGCAATGTGAAGTCGTACACCTCTCGGCGGACACGTTTGTCGATAACCTCCGGACTCTCCGGCATGATCGCCTGATTCTATCTCGCGAGGCTCGCCTCAAGGGAAAGTCACAGCTCGACATATGCGTCTCTGTGACGGCCTAACGGATTTGCCGCTCACCGGCGCGGCGCCTCCGTGCGGCGACCATTCTGACATATGCAAGCTCCGAAGCGCGAGGCGGCTCGGCCGCCGGGCCAGCGCACGGCGCCGCGTCCGGTGCAGCGGCGAGTTAGCCCGCGCCGGATTCCCGAAGCAACTCAAGCGTGACCTTTCTGGGATTGTTGTAGCCGAGTGCGCCACACGGCATGACCGACAGATCAAGCATGATCTCCCAGCAGGAAGATGCCCGCCGGCCGTACACGGCATTTCTTGCGACGAATGCCTGATCGCGCATGGATGCGAGCACACTGCGATTGCTCGCTCTAGCATGCTTGATACTTTGCATGCTTTCGATCTGTGCCGCGATGGGACCCGCCGGACTTCCGAAGGAAATGAGAAGCAGTTCAAGCGCCTCGACCATTCGCTGCTCCGCGGTTCTGCTCTCGCGGCGCGGAACGATGACGGAGAGAAGCGACATGGCGCTCATGTAGTGAAGAAACTGCTGGTGACCGATGGACAGCGTATTTGCGTACCACTCGCCCAGGAGCGAGTTGTCGACAGACTCTGGCAACTTCTCTGGAAGATGAAGAGCCTTCCGATATTTGGCAGTGCAGCGGAGAGTTGCCATTCGAGAGGTGGCGACCGTGTCGGCCTAACTAGTATTCGGCAGCGGGATATCAAATGTCCTAACGTGCCGCGCTGCTGCATATCCTGTCGCGTAGCGTGGCGGATATCCTGTCGCGTAGCGTGGCGCATAACACAATCTACGAGTAGTAGACCGGACTGCCACACGTCATCTTTTGTCGTAAGAACCACTCTGTTCAGAACCTCAAAGAGCGCAGCGGGCTCCGAAACACCACAGGTGAGCCGTACAACATTGACCGCACGGGCGACTGCACCTCGATTGTAGTCACTCCATCGGCAGATCCAGCGGACTGCGCACCCCACGCGCGCCCATCCGCAAGACATGCGTTTAGATCATGGTCGTCGACACATCGCGACGCCCCAAAAGCTCCTGCACGTCCGGATATCAGAGCCGCGTTCCAGCAGGTGCGTGGCAAAGGAATGTCGAAACGTGTGACAGGTCACGCGTTTGGTAATTCGCGACTTGATC
>QHVY01000249.1 GCA_003223695.1 Acidobacteriota bacterium | reverse complement strand
GTAATCACCGACAGCTCGAGCGAGTCCACGGCGCGGCGAACGGCAGACGGTAATTCGGCGCTTCGGCGCACCAGCTCCCACATCTCATCGTTGAGCCCCTCGCGCAAAGTGAGGGCATCAAGCGATGCGTCATCGAGTCGTGCATCGACGCCGCGCTCCTTCATCTTGCGAAAAATGTTCTGTACGCGAACGGTCGAGTATTGCAGATACGGTCCCGAGTCGCCCTCGAACGTAAGCGCCTCGCTGAAGTCGAAGGCGATGATTTTGTTGCGCCCGAACTTCAGCATGAAGTAGCGGATCGCGCCGATGGCGATCATGCGTCCGAGCTGTTCGATTTCGTCATCGGTCAACCCTTCGCGCTTGCTTCCCTCACGCACGGCTTCGGTTGCTTTCGATTGCAAGGCATCGATGAGATCGTCGATCTTGACGCCGACGCCCTTGCGGCCGGACATCTCGATGAACGGCCGCTTTCGGTCCTCCGCCGACACTTCCACGCCCAACGCCTCGGCCGCCGCCGGAGTAAGCGCAACCATCTCATAAGAAAAGTGAATCGAATTCTCCGCTTCGCGGTCGTGATGAAGGAGGCGCAGACCTTCACGAACGACGCGCTGCAGATACGCCTGGCGAACGTCGATCACGTTGAACACGCGCTTCGCGCCGCCGAATCGCGGCGCGTCCGGTGAGCCATCGCCGCTCGTGGTCTCCCATAAAACGCGGCCATCCGCATAGGTTGAGAATTTTCGATAGTTGAACGTGCGGTCGAGCAAACCGAACTTCCAGAGCTGATAGGCGATGTCTTTGCCTGTGTATGTCACCGTGCCGTTCGAGCGCACAAGAATTTTGTCCGGCTCGTCCATGCCTTCGAAATCGGCGGCGCCTTCCAGTTTCATCACCCAGCAGCCTTTGTGCTTGCCCTCTTTCTCGTGGATCACCGCGCCCGACTTCTTCAGCAGCTCGAACGCGCGCTCCCAGAAATGCAGCACGATGATGTCGCTCTCTTTCGGCAGGAGATCGTATTCGATGCCCAGTCGCAGCATCGTGGCGACGTGACGATGGACAATCGCGCGCGCGATCACCGCAGCGAGCTTCGCCGTGTCGCCCTCGCGACGCTCGATCTTGTGTAGCGTGTCGCGCCGCCACTCCTCGGCCTGCGGATTTTCGAGATAGTAGTTCGCCATCCGCGAATAGAGATCCCAGCAGAAGTAGTCGAACTTCGGATCCTCGGCGCGCCGCGACACCACCTCGGAATCTTCCTTGAGCAGATGCTCGAACCCGACGACGACGTCCGCCACCTGCACGCCGGTGTCATCGATGTAGTTTTGGGTCTCAACGCGATTGCCGAGCCACTTCAGGCACTGCACAAGCGTGTCTCCGAGGACGGCATTGCGCAAGTGGCCGATGTGCGCGGCCTTGTTCGGATTGATGTTCGTGTGTTCAACGATCACCCGCTCGCCCGCAGCAGCCGGAGCCGCCATCACGCTTTGCAAGTGCGCGGCGGTGAACGCGCCGCGATCGAATCGAAAGTTGAGATATCCCGCGCCTTCGATCGACACCGACTCGACGAACATCGGAAGCGACAGATCCTTCGTGATCGTCTCCGCGATTTCGCGCGGCTTCCGTTTCAGCACTTTCGCCAGCTCGAGGCAGAGCGGCGTGGCCAGATCGCCCATCGCCAGGCGCGGGGGCGACTGCAGCACGACGCGATCGACTGCGTGGCCGAACAGCGTCAAGACACGCGTCTTGAGAGATTCCGTGAGTTGATCGGTGATCTGTTCGAGGATCATTGCAAAAGGGACTTAGCTGTCATTTCCTTCGGCCGATCGATACCGAGGATCGCCAGGATCGTCGGAGCAACGTTCTCCAACGCGCCGCCAGCGCGAAGCGTTCCAAATCGCTTCTTCGGATCGAAAAGAATCAGCGGAACGGGATTCGTGGTGTGGGCGGTGTGCGGCTGTCCGGTTTTCTCATCGAACATCAGCTCGCAATTGCCATGATCGGCGGTGATCAAAGCGACGCCATCGATTTTCTCGACTGCGTCGACAATGTTTCCCACCGCTTTGTCGGTAAATTCCACCGCCTTCACCGCCGCGTCCATCACGCCGGTATGCCCGACCATGTCCGGATTGGCGATGTTCATGATGATCACCTCATAGTTGCGTTTGCCGATCTCCTGTACCACGCGATCTGCGAGCTCGGGCAACGACATCTCCGGCTTCTTGTCGTACGTCGCGATTTTCGGCGACGGAATCAGCACGCGATCTTCGCCGGGCGTCTGCTTGTCGGAACCGCCGTTGAAGAAAAATGTGACGTGCGCGTATTTCTCGGTTTCGGCGATGCGCAGTTGTTTCAGACCGGCTTGCGAGAGCACTTCGCCGAGATGATTTTTGATTTCGATCGGCGCAAAGAGAACCGGTAGATTAAAGTCTTCATGATATTGGTTCATTGTAATCAGCAATATTCTAGGCCTAACGGCGCGACTGAATCCCTGAAAATCATCATCTTTGAATGCCCTGACGATCTCGCGCATGCGATCCGCGCGAAAGTTGAAAAAGACCAGCGCGTCGCCATCTTCGACTCGGCCCGCATGCGCGCCATCAGCAGTGAGAACGGAGATCGGCTCCATGAATTCGTCGGTGACGCCTTGCTCGTAGAAGCGGCGCAACGTTTCGATCGGATGCTTCGTCTCCGTGCCGACGCCGAGGGTCATGAGGTCGTATCCGCGCTGAACGCGATCCCATCGCTTGTCGCGGTCCATCGTGAAATAGCGCCCGATGATCGTCGATAGGTGCACGTTCCGTTTGTCTTTGATGAATGCGAGAAGCTCCTCGAGATATTTTTCCGCCGACTTCGGAGGGGTGTCGCGGCCGTCGAGGATCGCGTGCACAAACACGTCGCGAACGCCGATCGCAACCGCAGCGTCGATCAAGCCGTGAAGATGAGACTGCAGTGAGTGCACTCCACCATCGGAAAGCAGGCCGGCGAAATGAAGTCGGTTGGCCGTTGACCGTTCGCCGTTCGCCGTGGTGCCTCGGCCATCGGCCAACGGCGTACGGCCAACTTTCTTGATCGCATCGATCAGAACTGTATTCTTGCGCAGCTCGTTGCCCTCGACCGCTTTGCTGATGCGCAGGATGTCCTGATCCACAATCCGTCCCGCTCCAATGTTCAGATGCCCAACTTCCGAATTTCCCATTTGACCGGCGGGAAGTCCGACCGCCGCTCCCGAAGCTTCGAGCGTCGTCCACGGTGATTCGCGAAACAGCCGATCGAATCGCGGCGTCTTTGCCTGCGCGATCGCGTTGTATTCACGCTCTTTGCGGCAACCAAATCCGTCGAGAACGATGAGGATGAGGAAGGGACGGTTGGGCATGCGCTACTGCGCAGCTTTCTCCCGCTTGAACACCATGCCGATGTGGTCCGTGGCTCCGGTTTTGAAGTTGATCGAGGTGATGCTGACCAGTTCCCAGCCCTCGTCGCCGAGGCGGTTGAGCTCTTCAGCGCGACGCGGATCCTCCCAGGTCTTCATGTCCGCGCCCTCCCGCGGTGCTGAATGGGTTGCGCGAAGTCTATCAGAGACAAGGACTCAGGACTGAGGACTGAGGACTCAGGACTGAGGCCCAGCCGCCCTCGACTGGCAATGGGTCGGGCGGGACTCAGTCCTCAGTCCTCAGTCCTCAGTCCTCAGTCCTTTTCGAACGCCACCGCACCGCTTCATCAGGAACGTTGGTGATCACTCCGTCGCATCCGATCTCTGCAAGCCGCTGCCAGTCGTGCGGACGGTCGGGCGTCCATGGAACGACGCGGATATCGCCGAGCGATCGCACGAGCTCCGCGGTGACGTGATGGTAATCGGGAAAAACCCACGTCGCGCCGGCGCGGCGGGCATACTCCGGCAGATCGATGATCACGCCGGAGATCGTCAGGCCGAGAGGGAACGCGACGTCGCGTCGGGCGAGAGAGTCGATGAGCGCGTGATCGAACGACGCCACCACGATGTTGTTCCACGATCCGATTTCCTCGATCAGCGCATCCTCCCACCCACCCCGCTTGACCTCCAGGATCATCGTACCGAGGCCCGAAAAGCGGGCGAGGTCGCGCACGCGGTCGGCCGGAACGTTCTCAGAACGAAGGTTCTCGACCGGCTCGCCGTTCAATTCGCACCTGACCGAAGCGCCTCCTCGAATGAGGCGAGGGTGTTCTCCGGGAATCGTCTCGGACTTCCGCGGTGCCCGAAAATCAGAAAATCATCCATGTGCTACAGTTGAGGAAACAATTCGGAGCACAGATTCATGGCCAAGCGAATCCTACTCGCGGATGACAGCATCACCATTCAGAAGGTCGTTGAGCTGACCTTCTCCGACGGCGATTACGAGGTCACAGCCGTCAATAACGGCAACAAAGCCATCCAGAAACTTTCGGAAATGCGCCCGGACATCATCCTGTCCGACATCATCATGCCCGAGAAAAACGGCTACGAAGTCTGCGAGTTCGTGAAGTCGCATCCCGAGTTTCGAACCATTCCCGTGATTCTGCTGACCGGCACATTCGAGCCATTCGATCCCGATCGCGCCGATAAAGCTGGATGCGATGCCGTGGTGACAAAGCCGTTTGAATCGCAGAGCCTGATTCACAAGGTCGAAGAGCTCATCGAGCACGCAAAAACGCAGGCGCCCACCGATCGTCAAGCCGCATTCGCCAGCGAATCACCATTCGCGCCAGAACCTGCAGTTGCGCCGCCCAGCCCGTCAGATCAGTTCGCAACAGGCTCTTTTCAGTCACAGGACAACGTCTTCACTGGACCCATTCCAGTACCCTCACCACCAACCACGGAGACGCCTTTCGATCAGCCGCCGGCAACGACTGGCGAGACGCGAGCGTTCCCGAAAATGGGCTTCGACGATTTGCAGAAAATGGCTGGCGAGACGCCGAAGGTTCCGGCCTCGCCTTGGGATGAGAAACCATCGACGAGCGGCGAGACGCGAGCGTTCCCGAAGATGACGTTCGAAGATCTCGATAAAACCCCTCCGCCTCCTCCAGTCTCCTCGGATGCACGACCATCATCGCCGTGGGACGAGCCCGCTCCCGCCGGCGGCGAGACACGCGCGTTTCCGAAGATGTCTTTCGAAGATCTCGACAAACCTGTGCCGCCCCCACCGCCCGCACCCGCGCCGCTCGAGCCGCCGTCGTGGAGTCCGTCCGCGCCGTCGTTGTGGGAAGAGAAACCATCTGCATCGGGCGAGACCAAAACGTTCCCGAAGATGAGCTTCGACGAAACCCCATCCCGACCGTCCGCTGCAGCCGGGGAGCCGAAAGCGGAAGCGCCGCCGGCCGCGGCTTCAGCAGCGGGTGAGCTGTCGGACGAACAGGTTGATCGCATCGCGCGCCGCGTCGTGCAGCTCATTTCCGACACGGTCATTCGCAACATCGCCTGGGAAGTCATTCCCGACCTCGCCGAAATGGTGGTGAAGGAGCGCATCCGGCAGCTCGAGTCCGAGTGAAGATCTACACTCGAACAGGCGACAAAGGCGAAACGTCTCTATTCGGCGGCAGCCGCATCTCGAAAAACGATCCGCGCATCGAGGCCTACGGCACCATCGACGAGCTCAACTCATTCCTCGGCCTCGCTCGTTCGAGCTGGATGGAATCGCCGATCGATGCGCAGCTCAATCGCGTTCAGTCCGATCTCTTCGATATCGGCGCACACCTCGCCTCTCCAGGAAGCGAGCGCTACTCGAGCGTCGCTGCAACTCGCATCGCGGAGCTCGAGCAATCGATCGATGCAATGGAAAGCGAGCTGCAGCCGCTGAAAACATTCATCGTGCCCGGCGGCTGTGCAGCAGCGGCGCAGCTTCACGTTGCGCGAACCGTCTGCCGCCGCGCCGAGCGGCGTCTCATCGCCCTCGGCGACTCATCCGCCGACATGCAGACGACGATCGCGTATTTGAACCGGCTGTCTGATTTTCTGTTTGTCGCCGCGCGTCTTGCAAATCGCCGCAATAGTGTGGCCGACACGCTTTGGTCGAAGCACTAACGTAGAGCCGACTCTTAGTCGGCTCCGCGCCGGCTAAGAGCCGGCGCCACGTCAATCGACCGGCGGCGCTCTGCGCTTCGGTGGATTCGCCGAGTTCTTCCAGGCTGACCACCACAAATCGCGGATGAACGACGCGCCCGCGGCGAGACGATCGGCGGTGAATTCTTTCGCTTGCGGCGACACGGGACGGAACACGTCGAATCCGCCGTCGCGGTCCATGCGATAGAGCGTCTCGACGAGCGCGTTCGAGCCGCGAATGAAATCGAGAGCGCTCTTGAAGTAGTCGGTTCGAAGCTGGGGCGGATTCAGCCGCGGCGTGACATCGTCGAGCACGATCGCATGTGACACGAAGCGCGTCTCGAATCGCTGGTGCGTGTCGCAGTCCGTGGCGTAGTGATTCGGATTCGGCATCATTACCCAGCCGTCGAAATTGATCGTCGCATGATGTGGATTCGACGCATCCCCGGCGAAGTGACCGAGGACGCCGGCAACGTGGATGATGTCGTGTTCGATGAGCGCACGCTCCGGCTCGCGAGCGGACCGCCATTGACGAAATTCGTTCGTCAGAAGTTCCGTCATCTCGGCGATCTTCCACGGAAGGAAACCTGTCGACGTGTTGCTGATGCCGTGTCGACGCATCGCACGCGAGCTGCCGAGGAGTGCGATGAACTTGTAGCGATCCGGCGGCAGATCGAGATCGGAAACGAATTCGTAATCGAGAAAGTGGTCCGGCGGATTCACCGCGTCGAGCGAATCGCCGGCACCGCGCCAGCGATCGGGATCGTACGCGAGGAAGATCAACTCCGGGTACGACTTATAGAAGAACGTCGGCATGTCAGTCGGCAGATTGAATGTCGCCGCTTCACTGCAGATGTAGTGGCCTTTTTCACCCCAGGCGAATAGCGGTAACGCCAGGCAAAGTGCGACAACTGTCACAACCAGGTTTTTCACGGCGAGCATTCTATGATGGCCTTTCAACAGCGAGGAGACCGATGACTCACCGCAAGATCGTTTCGATCGTTCTGCTGTTTCTTGCCGCTCCACTGATCGCCCAGAAAGTCGCCACGGGCATGCGGCACATCAAAAAGCCGGAACAAAACGGCTCGGTCACGGTCGCATTCGACCCGACCCCGGTCGGTTCCACGGAAACTCTGACCTGTGGCTACAACTGCTTCTACCAGCTCAACGCTGATGCGTGCGATTACTCCGGCATGATCACACTTCGCGGACCTCGTGAAGTCGTGTACGTGCGATTCGTCAGCGCGAAGGATCCTGCCGATGGAGTGAAAAGAAGATACCCGACGCCGCCAGTTCAGCTATTCGGGCACCGATCCGGTCGGGGTCGTTGCGCGCCATTGGATCGCTGCAGGACGCGACGCGCGCGACGATCGTCGCTGCGACTCCG
>QHVY01000190.1:8081-10212 GCA_003223695.1 Acidobacteriota bacterium | reverse complement strand
TCAGATGCAGCCCGGCCGCGAGATGTTTTACCTCATCGACGAAGTCGGCCGCGAGAAAGGCTGGCAGGCCGGCTCGACGATGCTCGAAGGCATGAGCTTCGACGCCGCGTCGCAAATTCAACAGATCGCCAAGACGGCCAACGCGAACGGCATCACGCTGTACGCAATTCACGCGGGCGGTCTCGGGGCAGGCAACGAAGGAATGTCGGCTGAGCAGAACAAGCCGACGCCGTACTCCGTCACGTCAGCGGCACTCAGCAACAGCACCGAATCGCTGCAGTTGATGGCCGACATGACCGGCGGCCTCGCTTCGATCAACACCAACAACTACGCGAGAGCGTTCAAGGACATTCAGCGCGACCTCGAGTCCTACTACTCCCTCGGATATCGCGCAGGGACAGAGCGCGTCGACCGCCAGCGGAATCTCGAAGTGCGCGTCAAGAACAGAAATTACATTGTCCGCAACCGGCAGACCTTCGTGGAAAAGTCGACTTGGGCGGAGATGAACGATCGCGTCATCGCCAATCTGCTCTACAAAGTCAGAGCGAATGATCTGAACATCCTGGTGAAAACGGGCACTCCTGTGGCGCAAGAGGATCTCTTCCGAGTGCCAGTGGAGATTCAGATTCCGATGGAAAAGTTGACGCTCCTGCCGCAGGGAGAGAGCTACATGGGCGGCTTCTCCGTCTACTGCGCCGTGGCGAACAAAGAAGGCGATATGTCCGACGTGAATCGGCAATCGCATCAGCTTCGCGTGCCGAACAGCGACATGACGAAGATCAAGGGCAAGTACTACACGTACGCCCTCGACCTTCTCATGGAGCCCGGCCCGAACAAGATCTCGATCGGCGTGGTCGATGATGTTTCGAACACGACCGGCTTCGACCGCGTGCCGATCAACGCGGCGGACCTGAGATAGCGGGTAGCATTTGGCGGGTAGCGGGTGGGCCCACCCGCCAGCCGCTACCCGCCTCCCGCCGCCGTGCCTCATGCGCCTGCTCTTCACGCTTCAGTACCTCGGCACCCGCTACGCCGGCTGGCAGCGGCAAGAGAACGCGATCGCAGTGCAGCAGGTCGTCGAAGAGGCGCTGACGAAAATGTTCGGCGCGCCCATGCACGTCGAAGGCGCGGGACGCACCGACTCCGGCGTTCACGCGCGCGCCCAACGTGCGCACGCTGATATTCCCTTCGAGATCGGCGAGCGCGGCATGATCCTCGGCCTGAACGACCTTTTGCCGCGCGACATCCGCATCACATCGATCGAGCGCGCTGCAGAAGATTTCCACTGCCGCTTTGCCGCGAAGACGAAGACGTACGTGTATCAGATTTGGAACGGCTCCATCGCGGACGTTTTTGCCTGGGAAACGCATGCGCATGTCGCGCAGCAGCTCGATGAGAAGCTGATGCACGACACCGCACAATGCCTCGCGGGCAAACACGATTTTCGCGCGTTTACTGTCATCACGCCCGAAGTGTCGTCGACCTGCCGAACCATCGAGTCGATCGAGGTCACGCGAGAAGGTCAGGCCGTGCGCGTTCGCGTCAGCGCCGATGGTTTTCTGCGTTACATGGTTCGCAGAATCGCCGGATCGCTGATCGAGATCGGCCGTGGAAAAATCGAGTCTGCCGCGCTCGCTCGCGCGCTCGAGCCCACATTTCACGAGGCGCGCTGGACGGCGCCACCAAAAGGTTTGGTGCTGTGGGAGATCCCCTACTGACGCGAAGCTCTCCACAGCCGGCCGATGTTCCACGTCAGACCCGAATAGAGCGCGTGCGGCTGTGGTCCGCCGATCGGAACGATCACGCCGGCATCGAGCACAAGCCACTTGTACATTTCGAAAGTCGGCCCGCCGAGAAAGGCGACGATCGGCTTCTGACCTGCGGGTCCGGACGTTCCCGGATAGCCGTAGATCTCGCCCGCCCAGCCCACCCGCCCGGCGGCGGGGCCGCCGAATGATGCCGTCCACAACGTCGCATTACGAGGCGCTGTGGATCCATTACCTCCACGGTGTATATAGCCGGCGTTGAGATCCATCGACAGCGCACCAAATGTATGACTGGAGATGAGCAGCAGACCGACATCGGTCGTTCCTGTGCCGGCGCCATTGCGAGTCGAGCCCGTCGGCAGCTT
>QHVY01000190.1:569-8052 GCA_003223695.1 Acidobacteriota bacterium | reverse complement strand
ACTTCACGCCGACGAAAAGGTCACCAATCTCCGTCGCGCTCTCTCCCGGCGCCCGCACGAGAAGCGCCTGGATGCTGAGCTGCACGCGCGGCGCGAGTCCGGTCTTCAGCAATATCGGAGTGACAAGTCCGCGTGACCGATCGGCGTAATGATCGAACTCGGCGCCGGCCTCGAGCTCTGTCCAGCCCGGGGCGACAGTGCCGGCGTGGGTGGCGACGGTTGGTCGTTCGGGCTGCGCCGCGTGCGGGTCCTGCGCCTTTGTCTGCGCCGCAAAGAAAAAAAGGGAGACGATCGCAAGCTGCGATCGAATCATCAATGTCCCATCGCCGCCTGTCCCGGCCGATTGCGCTGGGCGATGTAGATGATCGGCAGGCAGAAGACGCAGACGAAGGCCATGATGCGGATCGCGTCGATGTACGCGAGCAGCGCCGCCTGCTGCTGTACGAGCATGTAGACGCGGCCGTAGGTCTGATGCAAAGCATCGATCGAGTCTGAGCCGGCGATCGCCAGGCGGTGACTCAGTCCAGTGACCATATTTCGAAGCTGCGGATTGGTGCCCGTCACGTTCGCGACGAGGAGAGTCTGATGCGACTGGCTGCGGCGCGCAATGACCGTGGTGATCGCCGAGATGCCGATACTGCCGCCGAGGTTGCGCATCAGGTTGATCATTGCCGAAATTTGATTGCTCTGACCGGGCGAAGAGCCGACGTATGAGAGCGTGTTGATCGGCACGAAGAGGAACGCCATTCCGATGGACTGATAAACGCGGTACATCATCGCCGTCCGGAAATCGATGTTCAGATTGATTGTCGTCATGTGGAAGAGCGCCAACGAGGTGGCGACGAAACCGAAAGTGATCAGATATCGAGCATCGATCCGCGAGACCAACACTCCGACCAGCGGCATCATGAGCATCACCACCACTCCTCCGGCCGAGAGTGCCTCGCCCGACTGTTGCGCCGTGTAGTGCATCAGCAGTTGAAGAAACTGCGGGATCAGCACCGTCGAACCATAGAGCGCGGCCCCGAGACAGAGCATCAGCACCGTCGCCGTCGCGAAGTTCCGCTTTTTCAACATGCGCAGCTCGAGAACAGGATTCTTTTGGCGCAGCTCCCAGAAAACGAAACAGACCAGAGCGATCGCCGAGGTGGTGGCGAAGATTCGAATGAAGTTCGATTGAAACCAGTCGAGGCGCTCGCCTTTATCGAGAACGATCTGCAACGCGCCGAGACCGACGGCGATCAGAGCGAGACCCCACGTGTCGATACCGATGTCACGCGACCTTTTCTTCGCCTCGACCACATGGGGTGGATCCTCGACCATGCGCGAACTGAGGATCAGCGAGAGGATTCCGACCGGCACGTTGATGAAAAAGATCCAGTGCCAACTGAAATTGTCCGTGATGTAGCCGCCGAGGGTCGGACCGATTGCCGGCGCGAGCACGACCGCCATTCCGTACACAGCGAACGCCATGCCGCGCTTCTCCGGCGGGAACGTGTCCGCGAGAATCGCCTGCTCGCTTGGGCCGAGGCCTCCTCCTCCAGCGCCCTGGAAAACGCGGAAGAGGACGAGGAGTCCAAGCGAAGACGCGATGCCGCATAAGAAGGAGCTGACGGTGAAGAGCGCGACGCAGGTCATGTAAAACCGCTTCCGGCCGAAGCGATCGGATAGAAACGCGGAGATCGGAAGCACGATCGCGTTGGCGACGAGATAGCTCGTCAGCACCCACGTGCTTTCATCCTGCCCGGCGGACAGCGATCCGGCGATGTGCGGCAGCGACACGTTGGCGATCGACGTGTCGAGCACTTCCATGAATGTGGCCATCGTCACCGTCAGTGCGAGGGCCCACGGGTTGTGGCTGGGACGCCATTGCTGTTGTCCGTCGCTCATCGCACTGTCACCTTCGGAATCACCGACATGCCCGGGCGCAGCAGGCCTTCGCGATTCGCGTCGGGCTCGAGCTCAATGCGCACCGGAATGCGTTGTACGACTTTCACATAATTGCCGGACGCATTTTCCGGAGGAAGGAGACTCGTTTTCGATCCGGTCGCGCCACCGATGGCCGTCACGTGTCCCTTCCAATTCCGGTTGAACGCGTCGACGTGAACGTCGACTGCCTGCCCGAGGCGCATGCTTCGAAGCTGCGTCTCCTTGAAGTTCGCTGTGACCCAGAGACCATTCAGCGGAACGATATTGAGCAACTCCTGTCCCGGCGAAACATTCTGGCCCGGTTGCACGGTACGGTGAGCGATGACGCCGGTGACAGGAGCGGTGATGCCGGTGTTGGCAAGATTGATCTGGGCGGACTCCAGCCCCGCTTTGGCGCGCATGATGGCCGCCGCCGCGTTTTTGACGCGCTCCGCCGTCGCCGCAACCTGCTTGGGCGAAACACGAGCATTGCTGAGCTGCGCTTCGGCATCACGAACATGGGCCCGCGCCTGCACGACCGTGTTGTCGGCAACCTTGGCAGCGGTGACGCTCTGTTCGTATTGCTGACGCGAAATCTCCTGCTTCGGAAGAAGCTGTTCATAGCGCGCGACGTCGTCGTGCAGTTTTTTCGCGTTGGCCTCCGCCTGTGCGAGCTCCGCGCGCGCGTTCGTCACGCCACTCGCCCCGCTTTCGATCTGCGATTTCGATTGTGTGCGGCTGATGTCGACATTCAACTGACTCGCGCGCGCGTCGGCGAGACTGTTGTTGTAATCGGCCTGCGCGCGTTCCATCGCCACGCGGTAATCGGCCGGATCGATCTGCACGAGCATGGCACCCGCCTGCACGAGCTGCCCATCATCGGCGAGCACGCGCGCGACATGTCCGCTGATCTGGGAGCTGACGGGATAGATGTGGCCATCGATCTGCGCGTCGTCCGTACTCTCGAAGTGCCGCGCGTGCAGCCGCCAAATGACGATGACGATGATCGCCACGATGACGACGATCGGCACGACGATCCGGAAGATGCGCTTCTGGCGCTCGCGCTTTTGCGGATCCTTTTCTTTTTTCTCCTCCGGCTGTTTTGCCTCCGGCATCCGTTACTCCTGCTTCGCTCCCGTCAAAAAACGAAGGACCGCTCCCTCGGCATCGCCGGTTGATCGTGCCAGCATCGTCTTGGCCACGTTATGCGCATACACGCTGTCGATGGACTGCTCATTCGCCCCTGCGAGCGCCTGCTGCGCCTGGATGACTTCAATGTTGTTCGTCAGACCGGCAGCGAAGCGATCGCGAGCCTGCTCGAGCGTTTGATTGGCAAGATCAACGTTCAGCCGCGCAGTCTCCACTTGCTTGCGCGCTGTGGCAATGTCCAGAAGAGCAGCGGCGACATCCTGCTCGATCGCGCCACGAATATTTTCTGCTTCCGCGCGGCGGTCGCGAAGTTGCGCCTCGGCCTGCAGAATCTCGGCGCGGATCCGTCCCCCTTCGAAGATCGGAATGTTCAGGAGCGCCGTCGCGGTCCACGTCGCCTCGAAATCGCGCGCCGATGGGCCGATGAAGCCGTAATCTCCTGACACGACCAGACCCGGAATCCGCTCCGCCTCGGCGGCGCGTTTCTGCAGTTCTGCTGCATGAAGATTTGCCAGTGCGCTCTGATAATCGGGACGAGCGCGATAGGCGATCACCAGTGCATCCTCGAGCGCTACTACGGGAGCAGGTGCGTATTCCATGCGGTCTGTTAGGCGCAGCGGCTGCAGAGCGGAGAGGCCGATCACACGCGCGAGCATCATCCGTTGTTTTGCCACCGCGTTCTCAGCCGGCAAGACCGGCGCGCTCCTGGTCTTGCGCGAGCTGCAGCAGCGCCTGCGCCGTTTTCACCTGAGCAAGCGCGGCATCGCGTCGCGCCTCTGCATCGAGAACGAGAAGATACGTCGAGCCGACGATCAGCACGACCGCTTCACGCGCGTTGTGTGCATCGAATCGCGCCGCTTCGACGCTCGCGCGAGCGGCGCGACTGCTCTCCCAGGCGCTGAGGGTCAGCGATTCGTTGAGCGTCGCCCGTAAGTCGGTGACGCTGAACTCGACAGTGGGCGGAACATTTGGAAAGGTGATGCCGAGAGCACGCAGGCTTTCGCGCTGCCGGGTTTCACGGATGTTCGCGCTGATCTGCGGAAGAAGTTGACTCAGGATGCGCAGCCGCTGCGCTTGTGCTTGCGTTATGGCGCTGTCTGCGAGAAAGGCGCCGAGGTTGTAGGAGAGGCCGCGGCGGATGGAGTCGGCGAGCGAGAGATCGATCGGAGCATTGGTTGAAGACGGCGCACCGATGCTGCCGTTGTATGGATTGCTATTCGCGTTGGGTTGGCTCGTCGAACGATTTGTCTGCTGTGGCGCCGGCTGCGTTGGCGGAGCCTGCGCCATGAGCACGCCGGTAAGGAGGATAAAAACCATGATTTCGGACGACCTCAACTGCAACATCGACGCGGGTTAGAGCAAGACGCATGCAACGCCGAGAACGGCCGCCGTCAATGTTGTAACATCGCATATTCGATGATTGATTTGAGCAAGCTCGCCGAGCCGGGATCTCTCGAAGAGACGCTCCTGGAAAAAATCAATCTCAACCGCCTTCCGCGGCACGTCGCCGTGATCATGGACGGCAACGGCCGGTGGGCCCGGGCGCGCAATCTTCCGCGCGTCGAAGGTCATCGCGCCGGAATCACATCGGTTCGTGAAATCGTGGAGACCGCGGCGCGGCTCGAGCTGCGGGTCATCACGCTCTACGCATTCTCAGTCGAGAACTGGAAGCGGCCTCGCTATGAAGTGGCCACGCTGATGATGCTGCTCAAAGAATACTTGCGAAAAGAGCTCGCCACGCTGATGGACAACAACATCCGATTCACTCCGATCGGCCGCATCGAAGGGCTCGATCCGTCTGTGCAGCGCGAGCTTCGCTACGCCGAAGGCGAGACATCGAAAAACACTGGCTTGCTCTTTCAGATCGCGCTCAATTACGGCGGTCGCGCGGAGATCGTCGACACATGCAACCGCATCTTCGCCGTTTTGCGCGAGCGCGAGATGACTGACGCGGTGATCGACGAGCAGTTCTTCGCTGACCACGTCTACACGGCGAACATCGATGATCCCGATCTGCTGATCCGCACGAGCGGTGAGCTCCGCGTTTCGAATTTCCTGCTCTGGCAGATCGCCTACGCCGAGATCCACGTGACGAAGGTTCTCTGGCCCGATTTCCGCCGACGACACCTTTTCGAGGCGATCATCGACTTCCAGTCGCGCGACCGGCGTTACGGCGGCGTCGATGAATCGGATGCCGAGATGTTCATCGAAGCGGAGCGTTCGTCGTAATCCATCTCAAATGAAATACACGCGCGAGCTCAGCGCGGCCGTGCTCTCGCCGATCGCCAGAGTTTATCCTGAGCCGCGAAGCGGCGAAGGATCTCCGGTGGCGCAGCGAATCGATTCACCGCCGGCGGATCACATCGCAAGGGAATCGCGGTACCGCTGGAGACCCTTCGCTTCGCTCAGGGTGAACTGCCGATGAAATACACGCGCGAGCTCAGCGCGGCCGTGCTCTCGCCGATCGCGGTCTACGTCATCGGCTGGTCGCACGCTTACGTTTTCGACGGCACGATTGCGCTCATCGCCGCACTGGCCCTTTACGAATTCCTCATCCTCGGCCGTCGTAAGGGATACGAACTGCCAATCGTGCTGTGCATCCTGGTGATGCTCTTCATTATCGCCGCGTTCATTCTCGAGCCGATCTCCGTGGAGATGGGAGTGTTTCTCGCGCTTCTGATTTTGCCGGCGTCCTACGTATTCAGCCGGCGTGCGCTCGATGACGCACTCCCCTCGAGCGGGATCGCGGTGATGGCCACGCTGTACGTCGGAATGCTGGGCGGCTCATTGATCCGGCTGCGCAATGACTTTTCGCCGAACATCGGCCCCAAGCTCGTTTTCTTTCTAGTGCTCGTGGTCTGGCTCGGCGACGCGGGCGCGTACTACGTGGGCAAAAAATTCGGCCGGCATGCCCTTTCGCCACACATCAGCCCCAAGAAGACGATCGAAGGCGGAATGGGCGGAATCGCTGTGTCGGTTCTGACGGCGGTTGTCATTCAACTCACATTTTTTTCGGAGTTCCCTTTGGTGCACGCGATCATCGCCGGAATCGTCTTGTCGATTGCCGGGCTGATTGGCGATCTTGCCGAGTCGATGTGGAAGCGATCCGCTGCGGTGAAAGACTCCGGAACTCTGATTCCCGGCCACGGCGGCTTTCTCGATCGCTTCGACTCGGTGTTCTTCACCACGCCAATTCTTTATGTCTACTGGGTCTTGATCCAAAACGGCTTCAGCAGCCTTAGGATCATGTCTGCATGAAACGCGTGGCCATTCTCGGCAGCACCGGTTCGGTTGGCCGCAGCACGCTCGCGGTGGTCGATGCCTTTCGCGACGAGCTCACGGTCGTCGGCCTCGCCGCCGGCGGCAACATCGATTTGCTCGCGGAGCAGGTGATCAAATACCGCCCGGCAGTTGTGTCGGTTCGCGAGCTCCGAGATGCGGACCGATTGCGCAGCCTCGTCTCCGTCCCGATCGATATCGTGCACGGCGCCGAAGGCGCGTGCGCAGTAGCTTCTCTGCGTGATGCCGATGTGGTGATCGCGGGCATCGTCGGCGCCGCCGGCATTCCGCCTGTGTACGCCGCGCTGAAGGCGGGCAAGCGTGTTGGCATTGCCAACAAAGAAGTTCTTGTCGCTGCCGGCGACGTGATCACGCGGACGGCGCGCGAAAACGGAGGCGAAATTCTTCCTGTCGACTCCGAGCACAACGCGGTGCATCAGGCGCTTCGTTGCGGCGATCACGTGGAGATTCAACGCATCATTCTCACCGCATCCGGCGGTCCGTTTCTCAAACGCGATCTCGCCACTTTCGGCGACATCACCGTCGAAGCGGCGCTTGCCCATCCGACGTGGAAGATGGGCAACAAGATCTCGATCGATTCAGCGACGATGATGAACAAAGGCCTCGAGGTCATCGAGGCGCATCACCTGTTCGATATGCCGTGCGATCGCATCGACATCCTGATTCATCCGCAGTCGATCGTGCATTCGATGGTCGAGTACGTGGACGGATCGATCATGGCCCAGCTCTCGACGACGGACATGAAGTTCCCGATTCAATACGCGCTCCTGTATCCGCAGCGCGTTACCGCGCCCTTTGCACGTCTCGACCTGACGAAGATTCGCACGCTCGATTTCCAGACAGTCGATGCGCAGCGCTTCCCTGCCGTGAAGCTGGCTTACGAGGCCTGTCGCGCCGGCGGATCGATGCCCGCGGTTTTGAACGCCGCGAACGAGGTCGCCGTCGAGCGCTTTCTCGCCGGAGAACTTTCGTTCATGTCAATCGTAGATATCGTCAGTCGCGTGATCGAGAAACATGCCCGGCAGGTGACCGCCATCACGTCGATCGACGACGCGCTGCATTGGGATGGGTGGGCCAGGAACGAAGCGCGCGGAACTGTTGTTGCAATGACGCGCTGACGTTCCTG
>QHVY01000190.1:0-538 GCA_003223695.1 Acidobacteriota bacterium | reverse complement strand
CTCCAATCTCGCGACGAACCTCTTCGCGTTCGTCCTCGTCCTCGGATTTCTCATCTTCGCGC
This sequence comes from Acidobacteriota bacterium, assembly GCA_003223695.1. Taxonomy (GTDB): domain Bacteria; phylum Acidobacteriota; class Thermoanaerobaculia; order Gp7-AA8; family Gp7-AA8; genus Gp7-AA10. The sequence goes on along the minus strand of QHVY01000190.1, from coordinate 476 downwards.
ATGAAGCCGGCCATTTCTTCCTGGCCAAGCTGTTTCGCGTGCGCGTGCTGGTTTTCTCGTTCGGCTTCGGTCAGCGGCTGTTCGGATTCAAGCGTGGAGACACCGATTACCGCGTCTCCCTCATCCCCCTCGGCGGCTACGTGCGCATGGCCGGCGATACGCCCGAAGAGAATCAGCCGAGCGATCCGGGGGAGTTTTTGTCGAAGCCGAAATGGCAGCGCTTTCTGATCCTTCTCGCCGGACCGTTCATGAATCTGCTGATCGCGGTGGCGTTCATCGCCGCAATCGACATGGCGGGCAAAGAATTGCTGATCGAGCGCCCGATGATCGGCGAAGTGAGTCCTGGAAAGCCTGCGGCGCAGGCCGGCCTGCGAGTCGGCGATCAAATCGTCTCAGTGAATGGAGAGCCGTTCAGCGACTTTGCTGATCTGCGCCTCTTGATCAGCACGCACGCTGATACGCCGCTGAAGGTCGAA
>QHVY01000189.1 GCA_003223695.1 Acidobacteriota bacterium | reverse complement strand
CACAACTCACGCACATTCGCACCATCTTGCGCTGCCAATCTCACGAACTCTCGCCGCAATGACATGATCGACGCCTCGCTCCACCCCATCGCCGCCTCCTACTAGCGTGCGATGGCTGTCTCAATGTGTCCACCATGTCCCCGGCCACCCGTTCACCATGTCCCCGGTACGTACAGTCTCGCTCGATCACTGTCGAATACGCGGCGAGCGAGACGCTCGGCGCGTGCGGGCGGGACGCCCGCTCTCCTTGTGAAATCATATCTACAGATGAACCTGATGCTCCTGTTTCCGGAAGATTTCGTAAGCGACACTCGCGCGCGAGTCGAAGGCCGGAGGCTGCAGGAGATCCGCCGCATCGGCCGCGACGAGCTGCGAATCGGCGTCGTCAACGGCCGCGTCGGAACAGCGAAGGTCGTCAACGGCGAACTCGAAGTGCATCTCGATGCCGATCCTCCTCCTCCGCTTCCGCTGACGCTCGTTCTCGCGTTGCCGCGACCCAAAGTGCTCAATCGCGTGATCGCCAGCGCGACGTCGATGGGTATCAAGCGAATCTTCCTCATCAACGCTTGGCGCGTGGAGAAGAGTTACTGGAAATCGCCGAAGCTCGAGCATCTCCGCGAACCGGCAATTCTTGGCCTGGAACAAGCTCGCGACACGGTGATGCCGCAAATCGAGCTGCGCCGATTTTTTCGGCCATTCGTCGAGGATGAGCTGCCGTCGCTTGCCGCGAACACGCTCGCTCTCGTTGCCCATCCGACCGCTGCAGACGCTTGCCCGCGCGATGTGCAGCAGCCTGTCACGCTGGCGATCGGCCCCGAGGGCGGCTTCATTGCCGAGGAGATCGCATCGCTCGAGAGGATCGGCTTTCGTCCGGTGAGCATCGGCGCACGGATTCTGCGCGTGGAGACGGCAGTGGCGGCGCTAGTGGGAAGGTTGCTGTAGGGCACGGCTGCGCCGTGCCGGACTCCGTGGTTCGGCACGGCGCAGCCGTGCCCTACGTCCGCCACTCATCGATCAGGCTCGCGACGAGCGCCGTCCATCCCGTCTGATGTGAGGCGCCGAGGCCTTCGCCGGTGTCGCCGTTGAAGTATTCGTAAAACAGGATGAGATCCTTCCAGTGCGGATCGTGCGCGAAGAGCTCCGCCTTGCGCGAGCCGCGAGGCCCATAAATCGCCCGGTAGCCATTCGAATCAGGAAGAAAAAGATGGATCATCCGGTCGGCGAGCCGCGATGCCACGCCGCTGAGCGTGAGCATTTCCAATTGACGATCGCCGCTCGGCGTTGTGGCGGTGATCCGCACCCCGCCGCCGAATGCCTTCTCCAATTTCCGCAATGTTTCGATGATGAGAAAGCTCGTCGGAAACCACACCGGTCCCCGCCAATTGCTGTTGCCGCCCTTGAGCTTCTCGATTGCTTCGGCCGGCTCGTACCGCACCGTCGCCCCGCCGAACGTAAACGGATGTTCCTGGTGCGCTTTGCTCAGGCTGCGCAAACCGTAGGGCGACAGAAACTCGTTTGAATCGACCACGCGCGCCAGGAGCGCCTTCAGTTGATTTTGATCGACGACCGCCAGCACGTGCGTGTTGTCTCCGTTGCAATGTATCGTCGTCACGCAGCGGTCAACGATGTCGCGGCGGTGCTTCAGAAACCATTGCAGGTTCTCGCGGAAGATGTGGAAGGGCTGGATCCACTTCTCTTCCAGCCGCTCGATGGCGTAGAGCGGAATCAGTCCTACGAGTGAGCGCACGCGAAACGGAACTGCGGAACCGTCGGGGAAGCGCAATAGATCGTAAAAGTAGCCGTCCTGTTCGTCCCATAAGGTGCGGTCGCCGCGGATCATCTTCATCGCCGCACCGATGTAAACGTAGTGCTCGAAGAATTTCGTGGCCAATCCTTCGTAGACGTCGTTCTCTTTTGCCAGCTCGAGCGCCATGCGCATCATCACCAGACAGAACATTCCCATCCAGCCCGTTGCGTCACTCTGTTCCAGCGTCGCGCCGCCTGGAAGGCGCTCGCTGCGGTCGAACACTGCGATGTTGTCGAGGCCGAGGAATCCACCTTCGAAGACGTTGTTGCCTTCGCGATCGACTTTGTTCACCCACCATGTGAAGTTGAGCATCAGCTTGTGAAAGCACTTCTCCAGGAAGTCGCGATCGGCGACTCCGCTGCGGATGCGATCCATGTTGTAGACGCGCCAAACGGCCCACGCGTGCACCGGCGGATTCAGGTCGGAAAACTCCCACTCGTACGCAGGAATCTGCCCATTCGGATGCTGAAATTGCTCGAAGAGCATCAGCCAAAGCTGATCTTTTGCGAAATGCGAATCGATCAGTGCGAGCACGACCGCGTGGAATGCGAGGTCCCATGCCGCGAACCATGGGTATTCCCATTTGTCGGGCATCGACAGAATGCGCATCGAGTTGAGATGGCGCCAGTGACGATTGCGACCGTAATGGCGGGAGGCGGGCGGCTGCCAATTTGGATCGTCGCCGTCAAGCCACGCGTCGACGTCGAACAAGTAGCTCTGCTTCGACCAGAGCAAACCGGCAAATGCTTGACGTTGGACTTTGCGCTCGTCCGCCGATGCTTTTTCCGGATGAATCGCCGCGTAGAACTCGTCGGCCTCCTTTCGACGCTGAAGAATGAGGTGATCGATTTGTGTGGCGGCCGGCCCTTCGGCCGGCCGTGTGCCGGCTGGAGAGCCGGCACCCACACTGATCGGCGCGAACCGCATGTGCATCACGTGCGACTGCCCCGGATCGATCTCCACGCGTAGCCAGCCACACGCTTTCGTTCCCGTTTGCGACGGATTTACCGCATCGCGCTCGCCATTGACGACGAAGCGGTGAAATGCGTCTTTGGTGAACCGGCTGCGCGACGTCGCCCATGGTCCAAAAACGCGCGCCCCGTTCGTCTCGTTATCGGTGAACAGCAATTGCGCCTCGGCCGGCAGCTCGAGATGATGCGGGCCGAGTCGCGTATCCGCGAGGAGTCCTGCGAGAGGAGGCGCAGCGGAATCGTCCGCAAGCAGGCCGCCATCGGACGCGCTGATGAGTGGCGTCGCCAGAGGCACTCCGTTCCACGACCAGGTGTTGCGAAACCAGAGCTGCGGAATCAAATGAAGCGGCGCGCGCTCAGGTCCACGATTGTGCGCGGTGACGCGAATGACGAACGCGTCCTCGTTTTCCTTCGCGATTTCGATGACGATGTCGAAATAGCGCTGCTCGTCGAAGATTCCTGTATCCAGCAGCTCGAATTCGGGATCGGTCGCCCCTCGCCGGCGATTCTCCTCAAGAAGCTGTGCGTAGGGAAAGGCGCGCTGTGGATATTTGTAGAGCATGCGCTGGTAGGCGTGGCTCGGCACGGCGTCGAGGTAGAAGTAGCACTCCTTTACGTCCTCGCCGTGATTGCCCTCGCTCGGCACGAGGCCGAAGTAGCGCTCTTTGAGAATCGGATCGCGTTCGTTCCAGAAGGCCATCGACCAGCAGAGGATCTGGTAGCGATCGCAAAATCCTCCGATGCCGTCCTCGCCCCAGCGATACGTTTTCGATCGGGCAAGGTCGTGCGGCAGAAACGACCAGGCAT
>QHVY01000188.1 GCA_003223695.1 Acidobacteriota bacterium | reverse complement strand
TTGGCGCCGCCGTCGCGAATCATCTGCAGCGCTCGCTGAAGATGCAGCTCTGCTTCCTGATGAATTGAGATCATGTCCGCGCCGGCATCGAGAAAGCGATCGATGAAACGCTGCGGCTCCTCGATCATCAGGTGACAATCGAAGGTCAGCTTGCTCACCGCGCGGCATGCCTTTACGACGCCGGGCCCCATCGTGATGTTCGGGACGAAATGGCCGTCCATGACATCGAGATGGAGTAAATCCGCGTTTTTCTCCACAGACGCGATCTCTTCGGCGAGCTTGGCGAAGTTGGCGGACAGAAGTGATGGTGCGATTTTGATCATGGTCCTGGCGGCTGCTCCACGATCGCAGTCGCTTCCTGCCTGCTGACCACGACTGTGATTGGATCGCGGGCGCTCACCGGCGCACCGCGAAGAGGGAACTGACGAATGATTATGCCATCGCGGATTCCCGGATATGCCTCGAATTTCACCGTTGAGACGATCAGCCCATGCGACTCGAGATACGGCCGCACCTGATCGAGAGGCTGATCGATCAGATCGGGCATGACGAACGACGGCGCCGGCGGCGCAACCCCAACGAGCAGCGACACCGGCGTTTGCGCACCAACGACCGTGCCCTTCGGCGGATCAGCAGCGAGCACCCCCTGCTGCTGCGAATCGAGGTAGCTCATGTTTCCAGGCTTCAGATTTTGCTGGCCGAGGCGCAGAACGGCGGTGCCGGCCCGCTCGCCGCCGAAGTCGGGAACGCGCAACACGAGCGGACCGCTGCTCAACTCAACTTTGATCGTCGTTCCACGCTTGATGAGATTCGTGGTGCCGGGCGTGCGGTTCTGCCACGCGATGTTTCCCGCCGGGATGCGATCGGTATTGCGGCGACGTTCGGGATCAACCAGAAGATTCACGCCGAGGTCGGAGCAGATCGCTTTGGCGTCCGTGATGGATTTGCCGATCAAGTTCGGCGTGGAGACAGACTTTCCGCGAACGAACCAGGCGAACCAGACATAGGTGCTGAGCCCAAAGGCGATGACGGCGAGAACGGCGAAAACGATGTTGCCCAGGCAGCCCGATTTCATCGCTGCTCGGGACGCTCGCGCTCATTCTTCTGACGCTCGGCTCTGTATTCCGCTTCGTCGTATTTGCGGTCGCGCGTGCGGACGACGAACAGCGGAATCAGCGCTTCTTTCCAGACGTCCTCGACGCGCTCGGCAAAGATGAAGTTCAATCCCTCTTTGACCTCGTCCGGCACTTCGGTCAAGTCTTTACGGTTTCCTTCCGGCAGAACGACGGTCTTGATGTTCGCGCGCTGCGCGGCCATCACCTTTTCCTTGATTCCGCCGACCGATAGCACTTTGCCGCGCAACGTGATCTCGCCGGTCATGGCCACGTCGTGGCGCACCGGGCGCTCGCCCATCACCGAGGCGATGCACGTGGCGATCGCGACGCCGGCGGACGGTCCGTCTTTCGGAATCGCGCCTGCCGGGAAGTGGATGTGAATATCGTGTTCGCTGAACATCCGATCTTCGATCTCCAGATCGCCCGCTTTTGATCGGACGTACGAGTATGCGGCGGTAACCGATTCGCGCATGACATCGCCCAGTTGGCCGGTGACCGTTGTGCGGCCGCTGCCGTTCATCCGCGTCGCCTCGATGAACATGATTTCGCCGCCAAATTGCGTCCACGCGAGGCCCGTGGTCACGCCGATCTCCGGATGCCGCTCGGCAAATTCGTGCTCGAATGACGGAAGCCCGAGGTACGCCTCGAGGTCCTTCACGTCGACGGCGTAGGTTGCCTGGCCATCGCCGGCGGCGACCTTGCGCGCGATTTTACGCATCACCGTCGCGAGCTTTCGCTCCATGTTGCGCACGCCCGCTTCCGCGGTGTAGTCGCGGATCGTCGCAAGGATTGCGTCGTCTGAAACGGTGACCTGATCTTTTTTCAGGCCGTGATTCTCGAGCAGCTCGGGAATGAGATGCTTCTTGGCGATCTGCACTTTCTCCGTCTCCGTGTAGCCGGAGAGGCGGATGACCTCCATGCGATCGCGCAGCGGCGTGGGAATCGTATCCAGCACGTTCGCCGTGCATATAAATAATGTGTGCGATAAATCATACGGAATTTCGAGGTAACGATCGACGAACGCGTGGTTCTGTCTCGGATCGAGAACTTCCAGCAGTGCGGAGGCGGGATCGCCGCGATAGTCCTTCCCGACCTTGTCGATCTCGTCGATCATGATCAGCGGATTGTTCACGCCGATCTGGATGTAGCTCTGGATGAGTTTTCCCGGCATCGCGCCGATGTATGTCTTGCGATGCCCTCGAATTTCTGACTCGTCGGTCACGCCGCCGACCGCCATCCTCACAAACTTCCGTCCGAGCGCCTCGGCAATCGCTGCGCCGAGCGACGTCTTGCCGACGCCGGGCGGACCGACGAAGCAGAGGATCGGACCCTTGAGATCACCCTTCAGCTTCATCACCGCCAGGAACTCGAGCACGCGCTCCTTCACCTTGTCGAGCGCGTGATGCTTCTCGTTGAGGCTCTCCTCCGCCTTCTGCAGATCGAGACGATCCTCAGTTTTCTGCGTCCACGGCACCTGCAGCACTGTGTCGAGATGCCCGCGCAGCACTGCGTAGTCGGATGATGACGGCGAAAGCTGGCCGAGGCGATTGACTTCGCGCCGTAGTTGCTGCTTGTAGTCGTCGGTCAGCGGCAGCGCTTCGACTCGTTCACGATAGTTGTCGGCCTCGCGGTCACCGGGATTGCTTTCGCCAAGCTCGTCCTGAATGACGCGAAGCTGCTCGCGCAGATAGTTCTCGCGCTCGCGGCGATCGATCGATGTCTGAATCTGACGCTGCAGCTCGCGATCGACGGTCGCTTTGCCGAGGTCGGAATTCACGAACGATGAGAGAAGATCGGCAAACGCGTCCGGCCCTTCGCTCACGTTCATCCGCAGAATGTTGAGCAGCTCGTTCGAGTATTTCGAATCGCTTTCCACGAGCTTCTCGAAGAGCGACATCGCCTTGTTCATCAGATGATCGGTCTTCGCGCTCTTGGGAATCGGACGCGGCGCGACTTCGCGCAGCATGCCTTCGAAGTACGGCTCGTTCTGCAGCATCTGCACGAGCTCGACGCGCTGGCGGCCCTGCAAAAAGAGCTGATACCGATCCGACGACAACGGCAGTCGCTGCACGATGGCCGCGAGAACGCCGATCTGCGACAAATCTTCGGGCCGCGGATTTTCCTTGTCGCCGCTCTTCTGACAGAACGCCGCGATCAGATTCTGATCCTCGGGCAGGCTTTTCAGGAGCCGTACATTGCGATCAATGCCAACCTGCAGCGAGAGCACGCCACCCGGAAATAGGACCGAGGAAACGAGGGGAATGATCGGAAGTCGATTCGGGACTTCGAGATCGATCCATTCCTGGCTATTTGCTTTGCGAGTGGGTTGTGCCATCGGTCGCGTTAAACTGTGTGATCGCTGTCAACTCACCGGCATGCGAATTGTAGAAAAATGACGGTGGGTACAACAATCAATCATCTCATGTCTGACCTGACGAATGCCGGTGGCGACGCTTCTCTGAAGCGAGCGGATCTGCATTGTCACAGCCGTTTCTCAGTGTTCAAGTACTTCCGGCGCGCGAATACCCGAGACTGCTACAACGCTCCGGAAGACGTCTATCGCATTGCCAAAGAGAGGGGCATGAGCTTTGTCACGCTCACCGATCACGACTCGATCGACGGTGCGCTCTATCTGCTAAACAAGTATCCGGACCTCAAGGATTTCTTCATCGGTGAAGAGGTGGAGACGTACTTCCCCGAGACCGGCCAGCGCATTCATATCGGCGTCTGGGGTCTTACGGAAGGGCAACATCGCGAGGTCCAGCGCTTGCGACCGAACATCCGCGAGCTCGTGCCGTACATGAAATCCGAGCGGATGCTTTTCGGCGTCAATCATCTTTTCCAGAACTACCGAATGAAAAATGTTGCGTCGCGCTACATCGCCGAGATCCTCGACATGTTCGACATCTTCGAAGTGCTCAACGGCGCGATGGCCTCGTTTCACAACAAGATGGTGCAGCAGCTCGTTGCCACGGTGCAGCATGAGCACGGCCGTCACATCTCGATGGTCGGCGGGTCAGATGCCCACACGCTCAAGCACGTTGCGAAGGTACACACCGTTTCAAAAGGCGAGACCGCCGAGGAGTTCCTGGCGAATGTCCGCGCCGGCGAGTGCTTCGGCTGGGGCGAAGAGATGCGCTTTCGCGATCTCGTTGCGGATATTTACCTGCTCATCCTCGCTTATCACGGTGAAACGCGCGCCGATCTCTTGTCAGACGAGTACACGACCACCGATAAAACGATTCAACTCGCCGCCCGCCTGGCGTCGATTCCCACCGCGATCTCCGGCCTGCCCGCGGCGATCACCTCGCTGAACTATCTCAAGCAGATCGTGATCACGAAGGGCCTGTCGATGCGCTTCCGCGGGCTCGTGGATCAGATTCGGCCGGAGCGGTAATCACCACAGAGAACACGGAGAGCACAGAGGCTGACTCTGTGTTCTCTGTGTGCTCTGTGGTGAAAACAACCTAGAAATTGACGGCCAACCCGCCGATGTACTTCCGCGTGGTGCCATCCGCGTCCACGGTATCGAGCATGAACGGCGAATTCATCGCTCGCGCGACCTCGATGCCCAGGAGCACTTTGAGGTCGAGCGGGAGGTGGAGGTCCTGCGCCACGCGCACGTTCATCCGTTGCGTCCGGTACTCGGCGGTTGCATTCGCCTGCGGCTCGTGCAATTGGCGATACGAAAGCGCGAGCGTCGTCCCACTCGGGAAGTACGTCGACTGAACGTCGCCGGTCACATAAACCTTGTTGGCCGTCGGAACGAGCGTGTGTGTTGGAGTGGCGGTGCCGGCGCACGACGAGATGTTGATCAGGAAATAGCGGCCGATCTCTTTTCGATACGCGAGGCGCAGATCGCGGCGAATGTCGCCGTTGTCGATGTACATTCCTTCCCAGAATTGTTCGAAGCCGTCGGTGAAGACGACGCGCAGCGGCGAATCGGCGGCGCTGACGGCGGCGATTGCGGAGAGGCGGCTGTTCTTGTCATCTCCCGACACAAACCCGAACGAATACGCATACCTCGGCAGCACACTCGACTCGTCCGACCACATCACCAGGCTCGGCATCATGTTCTGCCGCTGCTGGTCATAAACCTTGTACAAGCCGGAAACGACGAACGACGTGTCTTTCGACAGCTTGAACTCCGCTCCGGTGCGCGGCGCCCATTCCGCGCCGTACAACCCCATGCGGCTCGACATTCCATAGCGCAGCACGAACGAGGGGACGATTTCGAGATTTGCGTTCGCTGTCAGGTCCGCGGTTCGGAACGTCGCGTTCGCCGTGTTGTGCAGACTCTCCTGCGCGACGCGGAGAGTGACGCCGATGTCGCTGCGCCGCGTCTGCATCACCGTGGTGTTTCCGGCGATTTCAATGAGATCTGATCCCGGATTGCCGGCGAAGAGATTCTGCTGCGCCAGATAGCGCACCTGCACGTGCGTGGCGTCGCCGTGCTGCCACTCGAGGTTGTTCGAGCGGATATCTGCTTCCTGCTGCGCGGCGGGAAGGCCGTCGCGATAGCGCCACCACGATTTCGTCGATGCCACGCGATAGGCGTCGGCGCCCGACGAGCGCAGCTCCATCTGCATCGCGCTCGACTCGGCCAGCGCGTTACCGAACGGGCTTCCGTCGGTCGGGTCATCGACTCGGTGGATATTTCCTTTGAAACCGAGCTGCCAGTTGTCGCTGATGCGGCTCTGCACGCCGAGAGCGGTCTGCGCGAAGCCGGGATTCGATGACTGATCGGCGACGCCGGTCATCGACATCATCTCGCCCTTGAGTCGCGGAATCTGATAATCGTTCGATGCCATCACGACGGGGGCAGCCATCGCCATGTCGAGCTCGCGGAGGATGTCCGGTGGCAGGGATCCACGCAGTTCCCAGATCTCCTGATTGGTGTCTTTCTGCGCGCGCTTGTCGCTGTCGAG
>QHVY01000187.1 GCA_003223695.1 Acidobacteriota bacterium | reverse complement strand
CGTGATGCACGAAGTGGCCGGCGATGATGTAAGCCAGTGCACGCACCGTGAAGCGATTGTCGCTTGCAGTGCCGCTGCGCAACCACGCATCCGACGGCATGTTTCGGAAAAGTGAGATCGTCGATCGGCGCACGTGCTGGAACTCTTCTACGTGAGCAGCCCAGGACACTCTATCCGCTCGCGCTCCAGAAGCCGCGGTGTTCTGATCGTAGCTGGGCAAAGGGCTGCTGAACCCGCGGGCGAACCACAGAGCCCGAAACGCCGTTGTCCTCTCCGTATCCGTGACGTGATTGAGCACCTGGCGGATGCTCCACTTCTCGGGAGCATACCGATAGAGCGACACTTCCTCAGAGATCATTGGGAGCAATTTCACCGAGTCTTCCAATTGGCCCTCGAGAACACTGAGGACATCATCACCGGCTATGCGGCGGATGTAAGTGAAATAGTAAGGTGCTGCTTCATCCTCTTGTGGGCATCCGATTCCCATAATTCATTTCCTGTCTGGAGACGGTCTGCGCAGCCGGAGCTCCATGTACAACGCGCTGGGGATCGTGTTCGCATGATAGGGAGCGATCTCGTTGAATCCGAGCTGACGGTACAAGTGAATGGCTTCATCCATTTTTTCGGCGATCGTCTCGAGGCGCATGTGGTCGTAACCGAGCTTGCTCGCCTCTGCGATGATTTGTTTGGTTAGCCGGTGGCCGACGCCCATTCCGCGGAAATGTGGGCGCACGTAGAGCCGCTTCATTTCGCAGTTGTTCTGGTCCAGACGCTGGAGGCAGCAACATCCTGCAGCGTGACCGTTCACCGTGGCCAGCAAGAGCGCTCCTTGGGGCGGAGTGTATTGCCCGGGTAGTTCTGCGAGTTCCTTATCGAAGCTCTTGAAACAGAGGCTGAAGGCCAGGGACTGTGCGTACTCCAGAAACAGCGCTCGGATGTCCGCAAGTTGGGCGGGAGCGGTAGCAGGGCTGATCTCAATCGTTGGTGTGCTGACAGTCATATCGAAAACGCTCCAGTTATAGTTCTTGTTACTCTTGGTCATGCAACCGTCGCACGTTGGACGAGTCGTAGTCCGAAGAGGCACAACATCCCACCAAAGACTCGTTCAACAGACAGATGCGCGCGCTCATAAATGTTACGGATCGCGGGTGTCGAAAAAATCAGCGAAAGAAATGAGCGCCAGGTCAGCGAGGTCAGGATGATCCCAACCAGCATCGCGAGGCGTGCCAGGCGCGGTGTTCCTGGCTGCACTGCGACCGCGAAGATGCTCGCGAAGAATACGATGGTCTTCGGGTTGGACAAATCAGTTGCGAGGCCTTGCGCAAACTGTCGTGTTCCAGAACGGCGCTCATAAGTAAGATGATGCGAATAGTTCGCTGCCGCCGATCGGAATGACATTCGTGCACCGATCCAGACGAGATAAAGGCCACCCAAGACTTTGATCGCGATGAGCAGGTGGCCGCTTCTTTCGATCAACTCTGCGACGCCGAACAATCCACACGTGGCGTACAAAGCGTCGCCTGTTGTAGCGCCGAGTCCGGTGAGAAAACCAGCGAGCCTGCCCCAGCGTAATGTGCTCTGGACGACAATAAAGAAGTTAGGTCCCGGGCTGATGAGGCCAAGGAAAAAAAGGGTGACGACCGTCAGTACCGAACTAAGAATTGTCTGCAATGTCCACGCGGTCCCCATGGCTGGGTGGCTCCGAAATAACAAGGAAGCGGATCAGGTGCGGCGATGCATTCTTAATGCGATGACGATGCCCCGGTGCGACGTGCAGTCCTTCGCCGGCAGTCAGCCGAACCTCCTGGTCGTCGACTTCTATGACTGCTTCGCCGAAGAGCATGAAGAAGAACTGCTGGGCATGTTGGTGATAGTGACAAATCTCTGTAGCACCAGCAGGCATCTGCTCCTCGATAACGGTGAGCTTCGTATCTTTCAATAGATACCAGCCGTCGCAGTGTTCTCCCCACATGTAATGCTCGGCGCTGTTGCGTCCCACTCGGTGGGATAGGATTGTTCGACTTCTATTCATTGGGATCTGGCCATCGCAAGTAAGCATTTGTGAACGCGGCTCTCGATGCTGAGTTCTGGATGAAATGTTGCTGCGAGCATCTTTCCTTGGCGCACAAGCACGGGCTCTCCTCGCCTCGTGGCGAGGACTTCAACGCCAGGTCCGGTGCCGATAATCTTGGGCGCACGAATAAAGACCAGTTCCAGCGGTGGCCCGTCCAGCTTTTGCGTGGATGCGATCTCTATGGTGCTATCGATTTGCCGTCCGTAACCGTTGCGCTGCACATGAATATCGAGGACACCGAGGCTTGGCTGTGGCGGGTTGTCGACCACTGTTGCCATCAGGATCGCGCCTGCGCAAGTCCCGAGGGTCGGCTTTGTGCTGACGAAGTCGCGCAACCGATCCAGGAATCCACCAGACTCCAGCAATTTCAGCAATGTCGTTGATTCGCCACCGGGGATCACGAGCGAATCCAAGCCATTCTTCGAGTCGTTTGCGATGTGCATCAAAGTCGCCTTGGAGGGCGAGAACCCCGCTCGTCATCGCCGTCTACCAGCCTCGCGTCTGCAGCAAGTCGCTTTCTCGCAGTGTTGCGATCGCCAGCCCTTTCATCGCGACATCCTGCTCTTCAGAGACTGCCAACAATATTTTTGGGTCCATGTAGTGCGTCGTCGCACGCACGATCGCGTCCGCTCGCCGTGCGGAGTCTTCCGATGAGGCGAACGTCGTTGCGTCCTTCATGAAAATGCCTGAGCCCACAAAAACTGCCTCGGCGCCAAGCTGCATCACCATCGCGGCATCTGCGGGCGTGGCAATTCCTCCGGCGGAGAAGTTTGGCACGGGCAGCTTTCCGTCACGCGCCACCCTTAGCAGCAACTCGTGCGGTGCCTGGAGTTCCTTCGCTTTCGCAAACAACTCTTCTTCGCTGAGGACTGTGATCATCTTGATCTCCTGCACGATGGCACGGAGGTGCTTGACCGCATGCACCACATCCCCCGTGCCCGCTTCTCCTTTTGTGCGAATCATCGCCGCGCCTTCAGCAATTCGGCGGAGTGCTTCGCCGAGGTTGCGAGCTCCGCATACGAAGGGCACCGTGAAATCGTGCTTGAGTACATGGTGAGTCTCATCAGCGGGCGTCAATACTTCGGACTCATCGATGTAGTCGACGCCAAGCTCCTGTAGCACCTGCGCCTCGACAAAATGGCCGATGCGGCATTTCGCCATTACCGGAATCGAGACGGAGTCCATGATTTCGCGGATTTTTTTTGGCGACGCCATGCGCGCAACGCCGCCCTCGGCACGGATCTGCGCCGGCACACGTTCAAGAGCCATGACAGCAGCAGCGCCAGCGCGCTCGGCGATCCTGGCCTGCTCGGCGGTCGTGACGTCCATGATCACACCGCCCTTGAGCATTTCCGCCAAGCCAACCTTCAGGCGCCATGACGTCGTTTCCTCGCCCGTTGCAGATTGCGGTTTCACAGAGAAAGATATATGTTGATTATGGCCTCTTCACAAGTACCACTTCTTATCATATTAACGAGGCCATTTTAGAACCGGAGAGCTTGCCCAATGACTCGCACCGCCGCACATATCCCGATCGCAGGAATCACCCTTGATCGGACCGCGCGCGATCCACTATCGAAGCAACTCTATGAGGGCTTGCGTCAGGCGATCCTACGCGGACAACTCAGACCTGGCACTCGCTTGCCGTCCACGAGATCGATTGCTGATGAATTCGAGATATCACGTAATGTTGCGGCGTCAGCTTACGAACAATTGTTCTCTGAAGGTTACCTCGATACAAAAGTCGGGTCTGGTACATGCGTGGCTCGATGCCTTCCGGACGAACTGCTGTGCATTGGGGCCACCGCGCCCGCGGCGATCCAGCAGCCATCGCGCCGACGAACGTTGTCCAGTCGGGGCAAATTGATGGCCAAACATCTCGCCCGTCATTACTTTGGGCGAACGTCCTTCACCTTTGCGGTACGCCCGTTGACAGTGTCACGCGAGCCGCAACCGTTCGAGTCTGGACTGCCGGACACCACTGCGTTTCCTTTCAAGATATGGTCACAGCTTTTAGCAAAGTACTGGCGTCATCCGCGACACGATCTTCTTACGTGCGGCGACCCTGCCGGACTGAAATCTTTACGGGAAGCCATTGCAGCGTATTTGAGAACCGCGCGCGCAGTGCAGTGCAATGCGAACCAGGTGCTCATCGTCAATGGCTCGCAGCACGCACTCGATCTCTCGGCGCGCCTGCTCATCGATCCAGGAGATACAGCCCTCATCGAAGATCCGGGCTATCCGGGCGCTCGCATCGCACTACAGGCAGCAGGGGCAAAATTAGCGTCGCTGCCGGTTGATGACGATGGAGCGAACATTCATGCAGTGAGCGACAAGGTTAAACGGGCGCGGTTTGTATTCGTCACGCCGTCGCATCAGTTCCCGCTCGGCGTGACGATGAGTGTGACACGGCGGCTGCAACTTCTCGATCGTGCAAATCGGTGGGGAGCGTGGGTTCTCGAGGACGATTACGATAGCGAGTACCGCTATCAAGGAAAACCGTTACCTGCGCTGCAAGGTCTGGATGGCACCGGCCGCGTGCTCTACATGGGTAGCTTCAGCAAGACGCTCTTTCCCTCCCTTCGGCTTGGCTTTCTCGTGCTTCCAGCGGACCTCATTGAGCCGTTTCGCCACAGAGCAGGCGGTTCTGGCCGACTTCATCACCGAGGGTCATTTCGCCCGCCATATCCGTCGAATGCGCGCGATTTATCAGGAGCGTCAGTCGATTCTTTTCGAAGAACTGACGCGCGAGCTTGCGGGTTTTCTCGAGGTGCACCCCGCTGAGGGCGGCATGCATCTTGTGGGTCGCCTGCCCAAAGGAGTAGACGATGTTGTCGCGTCGCAGCGAGCAGCGGCGCACGGTGTGTTCACGCGGGCCGTCTCCCACTGTTCCATCCGCAGCGCCACGCAAGGAGGGCTCTTACTCGGCTACGCCGCGTTAGCGCCCGACCAGATCCGCGACGGAGTCCAAAAACTCGCGACCGCGCTGCGACCACTTGCGACAGGGAGTTGAAAGTGGCCCGTCGCCAGATTGACGAATGGCGCTTGCCAGCGACTTCCGATTCTGCGCAGATTTGCGGCGATGGGTGCACAAACCGTTCTCATCGGCGGCTTGGGTCCGTTATCACGGCCCGGCCTGCCGTGGGCGGGACGAGAACTCCTGGATGGCATGCACCTGGCCGTGCGAGACATCAACCGGAGCGGTGCCGCTGGTCACCGAACCCTCGAACTGCTCTTTGAGAACACTAGCGGTGCGCCAGCAGTCGCGATGGATGCGGTCAACCGGCTGGTCGCCAACGGTGCTCAGATGTTTGCCGGTGAATTTCACAGTGTCGTTGCGAACGCGATTTTGGAGGACATCGGCCGCATCGGGTTACCGTTTGTGTGTGCGTCAGCAACACTCGATCGCATTACCGCTGCTCGATTACCCACGGTGTTTCGCCTCTCGCCACCGCAATCCTACGGGTGGCGAGCCTACGCAACATATTTGATCGCAGCGGGTATCCGTCACGTAATCGCGATCGTGGAGAACACGGCGTACTGGCGGGAGGGCGCGAGCGTTTTAGAATCCTCTCTCATCGAGTCCAGCGTTGGTTTCACGCGCGTTGATGTACTTCATGGGCCAGCCGCTGCCATTGACCAGGGGTTAGCGTCCCCTGAGCTGCGGCGCCCGTTTTTGCTGCTCGTGTTAGGGACGTATCCCGAGAATCTGAAGACAGTCCTGCATCAACTCAGCAGCGCAAACACACCGATCATGTTAGGAGATCCTCCCGGGCGGCCAATATTTCGCGATTGGTGGGAAGTCGTCGGAGCAGTCGGGGTCCCTTTTCTCGCATACCAGCATCCGAAAAAACTCACGGACCGCGGGCAGAGCGCAGCGGCGCTCTTCGAGCGTGAATATGGTCGCGAGCCGACCTTTGTGGCGCTGGAAGGCTACGATTCTATTCTTGTCCTCGCTGCAGCGATCAAAGAAGCCGGGTCCGTCGATCCGGCGGACGTCTGCGGCGTTCTGCGGCACACTCCGATTCCCGGTACCCGTGGCGTGATCCGATTTGCTACTGAACCGGATGGGGTGGTGCATCAGCAGTGGAAATGGGCGCCTACTTTGATCGCTGCTTTCACGCATCCATATCAACGCTTCTCGGACTGCGACATCCTCTGGGAAGCGACTGCCGATCTATGCGTCTGAGTGAGTCAACTTCAGCCACTGATCTGACGAAACGGTCGCGCCTTCTGATTTTCGACGCCCTTTTCAAATCTTCCTCCCCCGAAACTGGCTCTTCCGATCGTTATCGAAATGGTCCTTGCGACGGATGCGAATCAGAATCATATTCGTATTGACAGATATGTTCCTCGCAGCCGACAGACGGGTTTGACAACATGAAGACCAAAAGAAGTACCAGGCGTACATTTTTGACGATCGGCGCCGCAGCGTTCGGGTCATTTGCCGCGCGCTGCACTCGGTCTGCGAATCGAGCGCGAGGACCGCTCGAAAACCATGGCGAGCGAGTCATCGGAGCCTCACGTAGAGCGTACGGCGAACGCTCGACGTTCGAGAAATCAGCACGCTATTTCAGTCGATCGGTCACTCCCGGTACCGGAGCCAGCCGGACACCGCTTCAGGATCTCTACGGCATCATCACTCCGTCCTCGCTACACTTCGAGCGTCACCATTCCGGTGTTCCACACATCGACCCCGCCGATCATCAACTCCTGCTGCACGGCCTCGTAGAGCGGTCCACTGTATTCACGATGCAGGATCTTCAGCGATTCCCATCCGTCTCCCGCATACACTTCGTCGAATGCGCCGGAAACAGTAGTCGTGAACACGAAGGACGGCCCGGTCCAGATCCACAAAAGAGCCATGGTCTCCTAAGCTGCAGCGAGTGGACCGGTGTCCCCCTGAAAACACTATTGACCGAGGTCGGCCTAAAAAAAGACGCTGCGTGGGTAATTGCTGAAGGCGCAGACGCCTGCCGCATGAGCCGCTCCATTCCCTTGGAAAAGGCATTGAGTGATGTTCTCGTCGCATACGGCCAAAACGGAGAGGCGCTTCGACCGGAGCAGGGCTACCCACTACGACTCATCGTGCCTGGCTGGGAAGGCAACATCAATATTAAGTGGCTCGGCCGTCTCAAAGTTGCTGATCGGCCCTCCATGACCCGCGAAGAAGCGGCGATCTACACAGACCTCATGCCAGATGGAACGGCGCGTCGCTTTACGTTCGTGATGGAGGCAAAATCGGTCATTACACGACCGGCCGGCGGACAAACGCTGTCGGGGCCCGGATTCTACGAAATCACCGGACTCGCTTGGTCGGGCCGAGGACGGATCAGCCACGTTGAAGTATCAACGGACGGCGGAAAAATCTGGAACGATGCCCAGCTGAACGAACCCGTTTTATCGAAGGCGCTCACTCGCTTTTCTTTGCCGTGGCGTTGGGAGGGCGAGGAAACCTCGCTGCAATCGCGGTGTACGGATGAAACCGGGTATGTGCAGCCAAGCCGAGAGGAACTAATCGCCATTCGTGGTCTCCGCCAAGGACCCGATGGATTCGATCACTACAATGGAATCAAAGTTTGGTACGTGCACCACAATGGCCAGGTAAGTCATGTCTAATATGATCTTGTGCATTGTTATCATCGTCGCCGCTGCAACCGTCCCGATAGGCACGGCGACTCGGTACAATCTCGGCCATCCTGCAACAGCAGGCGACATTAAAGCCTGCGACATCTCCGTAGCACCTGACGGTGCGGGACTACCAGAAGGATCGGGGACTGCCCTTCAAGGTCGCGCAGTATATGAGGCGCAGTGCGCCATCTGTCACGGAGCGCGCGGCGAAGGCAACGCCGATTACCCACCACTTGCAGGCGGACGCGGAACTCTAAATACAGATAAGGCGGTTCTTACGGTCGGCAGTTACTGGCCGTACGCGACGACGGTATGGGATTACATTCATAGAGCAATGCCTTACAGAAATCCAGGCAGCCTCACACCAAATGAAGTCTATTCAGTTACCGCTTATGTTCTCTTTATGAACGGTATTGTCGGACTACGCGATCAAGTGACCGCGAAGTCGATTCCGGCCCTCAAAATGCCCAATCGCGACGGTTTTGTCCCGGATCCCAGGCCAGATGTGAAATGAGCCGCCGCGGTGCATCCTCGATGCGTTCGAACATGCAGGAACAGGTTGATCTGACGCACGGTATGGCTGACGTAGAGCCGCAGCTGCGACTGCATTACGTCACGGCTGGCGAGGGCAAACGTATTGCGGTGCTCCTCCATGGTTTCCCACAGACGTGGTGGCAGTGGCACCGCGTCATTCCAGATCTTGTCGCTGCCGGCTTCCGCGTTGTGGCACCGGATTATCGCGGCGCTGGCCATTCGTGGCGACCGCATGGCGGGTATGACAAACGCACGATGGCTGCAGACCTTCATGTCCTCTTGCGACAGCATTTACAATCGGCCTGATGATCGCCTATGCGTATGCGCAGGCTTATCGCGACGAGGTATCCCGTCTGGTGATGATGGACGCTCCGCTGCCCGGCACGGCGGTGTTTGACCGTCTTCGCGCCGATCCGCGCGTTTGGCACTTCGCCTTTCACAGCGTGCGCGACATTCCTGAGATGCTGATCGCCGGGCGGGAACGACAATACTTGCAGGCATTTTTCAATGCGCGCATCTTCGACACGGCTGCGATCAACGAAGATGATTTGGATGTTTATTCTGCTGCCTATGCAGGCCCAGGCGCGATGCGCGCCGGTTTCGAGT
>QHVY01000186.1 GCA_003223695.1 Acidobacteriota bacterium | reverse complement strand
AATTATCGTACCAATTATCATTAATATTTTGCTCTTTGTGCCGTTCGGTTTCCTCCTGTTCATCGCCCTTTACACGATCGAGCGGCCGACCGTTCAGACCTATGTCCTCACGTTCTTCGCCGGACTGACTTTTTCCTGCGCGATCGAGGCATGGCAGTACTTTCTGCCGGACCGCGTCGCCGACATCAACGACATTATTTGGAATAGTGTCGGAGTGCTGGCCGGTGCGGTCCTCGCCCATTTCCGCATGCGGCTGCGCTTCGAGTTCGATTGACGGGTCTGTGTCATCCCGACGCTGAACGGAGCGAAGGAGAGGGAACTGGGCGGGTTGGCGATGCCCCCTCGCCACTAGGCCCCTCCCGTTCGCTCCGCTCAGGGTCGGGGTGACAGCCTTTCGGCCGGAGCTATACTTAAATCCATCTATGCTGCAGGAGCTAAAGCAGCTCGAGCCGCAGCTCAAGCAGATTCTCTACGGCTGCGTCGAGCACGTCCGAGCAACCAAAGCGGCGCTCTATCTCTCGGCATCGGACAATCTGAACGAAAAACGCTTCGAGCTCGTCACCAGCTACGCATTCCATGATGCGAACCGCAGGCTTGTGAGCGCGACCGATGATCTCGTCGACCGGCTCGCCGTCAAGCGCAACGCATTCTTCGTCAACGGCCTCGGCTCCGACATGCGTTTTTCCGAGATCCTCTTCCGGCAGGGCACGGACCGCTTGCTCGCCGCGCCGATTTTCGGACGCGGCCGCTTCCTTGGATTCATCGATATGCGCGACAAGGCGGGCAAGAAGCCGTTCGATGCGCCCGATCTCGATGCTGCCAAAAAGATCGCCGACGAGTTCGTGGCGCTGCTGGCGTCGCGGAATCTGTTTGGACTGGCGGCTGTACCGCTGGTCGAAATGCCGGGAAATCCGAAAACGGCGGCGATACTCGATCAACGCTACGACCTCTCCGCGCCGGCGGTTCGGGCGATCGAAACGGCGCGCGCCATCATGTCGAAACGACAGCTCGCGCCGGCGGCTCCGAAAAGAAAGGTGCTGACTGAATCCGATCTGGAAATCGTGCAGCTTCTGCTGCCGGCAGCACTGGCAATTCCCGGCGCCGTTCTCGCGAGCTTCAGCGCGATCGGCCACGTCGACAGTCCGCAAACGATCATGTCCATCGGCAACGTCACCGCCGACGCGCTGGAGATGCTCGAGAAACATCTCGAGGCATGGTTTCGAGGCGTGGCTCACACAGAAGTCGATTTGACGACAGCACACGTGCAGCTTTTCTATCCATTTGGCGAGCAGCCGGTGCCGGTGAGCGCCGCCGGACTCGGCGCCATCCTGAGCGCGCCGGTCAATCCGAAGTCGTGCGACAACCTCGTGCTCACCGTCGCATTTGAACGAGTCCCCGAACGAGAGGCGCATCGCGCGTTGACGATGTTCCTGCGTCAGATCGAGCAATCGGTGGAGACGGCATTCGCGGTGTCCAGCTCGCGCAGCGATCGGCAAATGATCGCCGAGAAATTACTCGAGCCCGATTTTCAGAAGTATCCCGATCTCGCGGATCACAGCCGGCAGGTCTCGGAGATCTCGGAGCGGCTGGCCAGGGTGATCGGAGCGTCTGCCCAGCAGGTGGAGACCGTTCGCCTCGCCGGTCTGGTGCACGACGTCGGGTTACGCCTGCTCGACTACGAGCGTTTGTATCGCCGGCCGAATCTCACAGCAGAAGAGCTACGCGGTCTGGCCGAGCATCCCATCATCGGGGCCGCACTCGTCGAGCCGCTGCTTGGTCCCGAGGTTGCGCAAGCCGTTCTGCGGCACCATGAACGAGTCGACGGAAAAGGTTATCCAAGCCACATGACCGGTCATGCGATTCCGCTCGCGTCGCGTATCATTCAGATCTGTGACGCCTGGGTGGCCATGATCTCGCCGCAATCGTATCAGCCGGCGCTCTCGCGTAATGATGCCGCTCGGCGCATTCGCGATGCCGCCGGTTCGCAATTCGACGAGGCGATCGTCAGCCGCTTTCTGAAGGCGCTGAGTCACCTCGTCGATTGAAGCTGCGCGAAAACCTGCGCGCCTTCCCGCCCGCCGCGTGGATTCTGCTCGGGGGAACGTTCATCAACCGCTTCGGCACCTTCGTGATGCCGTTTTTGGTGCTGTACCTCACGCGCATCGGATACTCGATCGCGCAGGCGGGATTGGCCGTCGGCGTGTATGGCGCGGGGCACATGACGGCATCGATGTTAGGCGGACATCTTGCTGATCGGATCGGCCGCCGCAACACGATCGTGATCTCGATGTTCGGCTCCGCCGCGGCGATGCTGGCGTTGTCGCAGGCGCGCGCGTTCGCCCCGATTCTCGCGCTGACGTATCTCACCGGCACCGCTGCTGAGCTGTACCGCCCAGCCAGCAGTGCGCTTCTCGTCGATCTCGTCGGGCGGGAACGAAGCGTGTTCGCGTTCGGCATGTACCGCTTCGCGGTGAACCTCGCCTTCGCGGCGGGGCCAGCGACAGCGGGCTTTCTCGCCGACCATTCATTCTTCTACCTGTTTCTCGGCGATGCGATCACGTCGATCGTCTACGGCATCATCGCCATCTCCGCGCTGCCGCAGGGGCTGCGGACGTACACGAAAGAAGAGCGAGTCGGTGAAGCGCTGCGCATCGCGTCGACCAATCGTGCATTCATGATTTTTCTTCTTGCCACGGTGTGCATCACGATGGTCGATTTTCAGATGGCATCCACGTTCGCCCTGCACGTGACGTCCGTCGGCTTGCCGACGAAAGCGTACGGCCTGCTCGTGTCCACGAATGGAATTCTCATCGTGTTCTTCGAGCTCCTGATCACGACATTCGTTCAGCGCTTCCGGCCGCAGCCAGTGATCGCGCTCGGATATTTTCTGTCGGGCTTTGGATTCGCGCTGACCGGAATCGCGCGAACGGTCCCGGCGCTCGCCGCAACAGTCGTCGTCTGGACAACGGGCGAGATGGTCAGCTCTCCAATGGCCAGCGCTTACGTCGCGCAGCTCGCCCCCGAAAAATATCGCGGCCGTTACATGGGCCTGCTCGTCGTCGCCTGGTCGTTTGGCATGCTCATCGGACCGCCGCTCGGTACACTGATTTTCGCGAGAAATCCGATGATCCTCTGGGCTGCTTGCGGAGTGCTCGGCGTCATCAGCTCGAGTCTGCTGCTTGTGCACTCGAGGAGTAGAATCCGCCCATGATCCGCAAGACTCTCGCCCCGCTCTTTCTTCTCGTTGCCGTCACGGCGGTTGCGCAAAATCGCGGACATGCCGTGACCGTGCCGTTCCCGTTTCCCGGGACAACCGTCAGCGGCGTCGTCACCGCGGTGAACGGAACGAACGTCTCGCTCGCAAACGGTCTCGTCATCGTCGATGTATCGCAGGCCACGATCACCGATGATCGCGGCAACCAGGCGACGATCACTCCCGGCTCGCTGATTTTTGTGATTCTGCGGTCCAGCACTTCGTTACAGGCATCGACTGTCATCGTCACCAATATTCCGCAAGTGACGCTCAGCGGGCCGGTGCAGTCCGTCAATGCCGCTGCCGGCACGCTCCAGGTTCTCGGCCTCACGATTCACACGAATTCGAGCACGAGCATCGGCGGAAGTCACGGCATTCATGGGTTGTCGGACATCGTGGCGAACGACGTCGTTCAGATCCAGGCGGATGCTGTCGGATCGACGCTCGTCGCCTCGTCGATTCTCGTGTTCGCGCCCGCCCCGCAGCCGCTTCCGACGCTGCTTCATGGAACCGTGAAGAGCATCGGCACCGACTCACACAGTACTCGTGAACGCGCAAACGAAAATTCTCGGCTCGCCGAAGATCGGCGACACGGTCGATGTGCTGGCGAATATCGATTCCGCCCACAACTACGTCGCAATCTCGATTGCCGTTTCGCCACAACTGCCGATTCAGATTCATCTGTCCGGTGTCGTCAAATCGATCGGCGCGACATCATGGGTGATCGGTCCCGCCGCCGGCCTCGGACCCGATTTTCTCGTGCAGGTCAACACGCAAACTCAAATCATCGGCAGTCCGAAAGTCGGCGATCACGTCGATGTCATCGTGCGACAGACGTCGGCCGGGTACGTTGCGATCTCGATCACGAAGCAATGAAAACGCTCGTCACATGGGTGATCGTCATCGCGATCATCGTGCTTGTGTGGACGAAAGGCATT
>QHVY01000185.1 GCA_003223695.1 Acidobacteriota bacterium | reverse complement strand
CGGCAACGCGGTCTTCTTCGGCGTCTCTGTCTTCGGACTCGGATTGATGCTCGGTGTCGATCCGCTGATTTCGCAAGCGATCGGTGCACGCGACCTCGCCGGCGCACGCCGCATTCTCTGGCAGGGCGTATGGCTGGCGCTGATCACCACAGCAGCCCTGACGATCGTCTTGCTCGGCGGACCGCTTCTGTTGCGGATGATTGGAGTGAGGCCGGAACTGATCGCGCCCGCGACCAGCTTCCTTTTGATCCGAACCCTCGGTCTCGCGCCGTGGCTGCTGTTTTTTGTCGTGCGAGCCTATCTGCAAGCCCACCATGTGACCCGGCCGATGGTCATGGCGATGATCGTCGGGAATGTCCTCAATTTCGGCGGGGACATCCTCCTCGTCTTCGGCGGGCGAGGGCCGCTGCGGTTCATTCCGGCGATGGGCGTCGCCGGTGCGGCACTGTCGACCGTGGCCTGCCAGATCCTCGCTCTCGGAATGGTGGGCGCGGCAGTCGCTCGCATCGAAGTGCCCGAAAGTTTTTCGCGGAGGTGGAACGCGATCGACATCCGCCGAGCATGTCGCGTCGGCCTTCCCACCGCTCTTCAGGTGACGGCAGAGGTGGGCATCTTCGCTCTGGTTGCCCTTCTTGCCGGGCGGATGGGGACGATCGATCTCGCCGCTCACCAACTGGTGATCACGCTCGCCGCGTTTACGTTCACCGTCGCATTGGGCGTTGCCACCGCCGGTTCCGTTCGAGTCGGTTTGGCAGTTGGAGCGCGTGATCCTGAGGCGGTGCGTCTCGCCGGATATGCGACATTCATCGGCGCCGCGCTGGTGATGTCCGTAGGAGGACTGCTCTTCATTTCCATTCCCTCGCTGCTCGCGCGAATGCTCACCGATCAGCGCGGAGTGATCGCCGCGGCACTTCCGCTCTTCTTCGTAGCCGCCCTCTTTCAGCTCTCAGATGGACTGCAAGCGGCCGGGATCGGAGTGCTTCGAGGCGCGGCGGACACGAGATTTGCGTTTGTAAGCAACATCATTGGTTACTGGATCATCGGCCTGCCGGTCGCTCTCTTTCTCGGCTTCCGCCTGGGTATGGGAATCGTCGGGCTGTGGTGGGGCTTCGTCGCAGGCCTCACGACGGTAGCGATTCTCGTCTTTCTGCGTTTTCAGACTCTCTCGGCGAAAGAGATTACGCCGGTCGCGGAGATGGACATCGTTTAAAATCATTGAAGACTGATGTCCTTCGTTCATCTCCATCTCCATACTGAATATTCACTCCTCGACGGCGCCACCCGCCCGGAACAGCTCGCAAAAAAAATCGCCCAGCTCGGGATGCCCGCGTGCGCGATCACGGACCACGGCAACATGTTCGGCGCGGTCGAGTTCTCCAACGCGATGCGCGCCGCAGGCGTGAAGCCGATCATCGGATGCGAGATGTACGTCGCCTACGGATCGCGATTCGACAAGGCGGGCGTCGAGGATCAAGCTGCCGACGCCGGCTCGAATAATCATTTGATCGTTCTCGCCGCGAACGATACCGGCTATCGCAATCTCGTGAAGCTCGTCAGCGCCGGGTACACGGAGGGCTACTACTACAAGCCGCGAATCGACAAGGAGCTGCTGCGCGAATATCGCGACGGACTCATCGTGCTCTCGTCGTGCCTCAAAGGCGAGGTGTCACAGAATCTCGCCGGCGGCAATTACGCGAAAGCGAAAGACGCCGCGCTACAGTACAAAGAGATCCTCGGCGCCGACAACTTCTTTCTCGAGATTCAGGACCATGGCATTCCCGACCAGCAGAAGATCGTGCCGATGATGGCCCGGCTTGGCGAGGAGGTCGGGCTGCAGCTCGTCGGCACGAACGATTCGCACTACCTGGAAAAGAGCGACGCCTTCGCTCATGAAGTTCTTCTTTGCATCGGCACCGGCAAGACGCTCGGCGACGACCGGCGGATGAAATTCTTCTCCGACGATTTCTACGTCAAAGGGCCGGAGGAGATGCGCCGCGTGTTTTCGGCGTATCCACAGGCTGTAGAGAACACGATGCGGATCGCCGAGCGAATCAATGTAAAGCTCGACACGAACGGCCTGCACCTGCCGAAATTCCCCGTGCCGCAAGGCTTCGATGCCGCCGCGTACTTCGAGAAGATCGCCCGGGAGGGTTTGAAAAAACGGCTGGAAAAGAAAAAGCCGAGAAAGTACGAGCCTCAGGCCTATTCGGAGCGGCTGGAAAAAGAGATCGAGATCATCAAAGGAATGGGATTCCCAGGTTATTTTCTCGTGGTCTGGGACTTCATCAAATTCGCGAAAGACAATGGCATCCCGGTCGGGCCGGGGCGGGGATCGGCGGCAGGATCGGTGGTGGCGTGGTCGATGGAAATCACGGACATCGATCCGCTCGACTACGACCTGCTGTTCGAGCGCTTCCTGAATCCCGAGCGCATCTCGATGCCGGACATTGACATCGATTTCTGCATGAACCGGCGAGGCGAAGTCATCGAATATGTCCGCCGCAAGTATGGCCAGGACAATGTGGCGCAGATCATCACGTTTGGAACGATGGCCGCCCGATCGGTCGTCCGCGATGTTGGCCGCGTGCTCGGACTTCCGTACGGTCTCGTCGACAGGGTCGCGAAAACAATTCCTGCTGGTCCGGAAGTGACCCTCGACAGCGCGCCGGACGATTCGCCTGCGCTTGCCGACGCGATGAAGAACGACAAAGAGGTCGCGCGAGTCATCGAAATCGGATCGAAGCTCGAAGGTCTCGCGCGCCATGCCGGAATGCATGCCGCGGGCGTCGTCATCACACCGGAGCCGGTCACGAATTACGTCCCGCTGTATCGAACGACGCGCGACGAAATCGTCACGCAGTACGACATGCGTGTCGTCGAAAAGATGGGCCTTCTGAAGATCGACTTCCTCGGACTGCGCACTCTGACCGTGATCGATGATGCGATCAAGTCTGTCCACGCCGAAACCGGCGAGAAAATCGACATCACTTCTATCCCCCTCGACGAGCCTGAGGTGTATCGACTCTTTCAGGAAGGCCGAACGAAGGGCGTGTTCCAGTTCGAGTCGGGCGGAATGGTCGACGTGCTACGGCGCGCGAAGCCGACGAAGTTCGAGGACCTCGTCGCGTTCAACGCGCTCTATCGGCCCGGCGCGCTCGATGCGGGAATGGTCGACGAATACGTGCGCCGCAAGAACGGCGTATCGAAGCCGAAGTATCTCGTTCCCGCACTCAAAGAAATCCTCGAGGAAACGTACGGCGTCATCGTCTATCAGGAGCAGGTGATGCAGATCGGCCGCGCCGTCGCCGGCTTCTCCCTCGGCGACGCCGACCTCCTTCGAAAGGCAATGGGCAAGAAGGACAAGGCCATGATGGAGAAGCAGCGCGACAAATTTGTTACCGGCGCTGCAGCGAATGGTTATCCGAAACAGAAGGCTGCCGAGATTTTCGACTTCATCGAGCCGTTCGCCCGCTACGGATTCACGAAGGCCCACGCGGTCACTTACGCGCTGATCGCGTATCGAACGGCGTGGCTGAAAATTCATTACCCGCGCCATTTCATGGCTGCGCTGATGACTTCGGAGATGGACCGCACCGAGCAGGAGGTGAAGTTCATTAACGAGACGGCGCAAATGGGAATCGAAATCCTGCCGCCGGACATCAACGAATCGAATTACTCGTTCACCGTCGTCGCGCCGAACATCCGCTTCGGCCTCGGCGCAGTCAAAGGTGTGGGCCACAGCGCGATCGAATCGATTCTCGAAGCTCGCCGGCGCATCGGCCGATTCACATC
>QHVY01000184.1 GCA_003223695.1 Acidobacteriota bacterium | reverse complement strand
ATCGAACGCGGCGTAGTGCAGACGCGCTGGCGCGGCCGGCTCGAGCGCATCAACGTCCATGGCAAATCCATCTGGATCGACGGGTTGCACAATGCGCATGCGGCGGCGGCGGTCGCGCCGTTCATCGACAAGAATGTTGCATCGCCTCGCCTCCTCGTGTTCGGAATCATGCGCGACAAAGACATCGAGGCGGTCGCCCGCATTCTCTTTTCTCGATTCGACCGCGTCATCATGACCGAGCCGTATCCGCCGCGTTCGGCGAATGCAGAAGAACTCGCGGCAGTTGCACTACGAATGAACGTCGAGTCGGCGGCCGAGCCGCAGCCGGCGCGCGCATTCGAGCTGGCAATGCGCTCACCGCAGCGCAGCGTTTTCATCGGCGGCTCGCTCTACCTCGCCGGTGCGGCGATCGAGTACTTCGACGCGCAACGAAAACGCAGCAACAAGAAGCAGAAGTGACGAAGCGAGCCAGGCAATGACCACCGCGGTTCGATGCCGGCCGAACTGCAACACGATCGTGTGATTTCCGGCCGGGACAATGATGCCCAGACGGTCGATGTCCGGGCGCAGGCGTGGACGCCGACAAAGTGATGTCCTGCAAACCCTCACCGTACGCGGTGACTTTCGCCGCGGGCGGTGAGACGAAATTGGCGAACGGCGCCGGCGCAAGCGCGACGGCGTGCTCGTCGAACTGACCGCTCTCGATCCATTGCACCTCCTCGTTGACGCTGTGAACGCCGATGACATGTGGGACGATCCATGCCATCGGCAGCGCTCCTTCCATCGCGCATCCACAAATTCGGAGATAGTGAAGCCGGATCTGCTGTGGAGTCGCGGCGACGCGCTCGGCCACGATGCGGCTCATCAGTGAGTGCATGCCCTCCGGCGAACGATCTGTCGCATATCGCAAACCGGCCACCGCTCCGAAAATCGGAGGCATGGTTTTTACGGCGTCGCGATACTCGGCGCGCGCCGGCCGAGTTCCCCAGTTGATCGGCTGCGATCCGCAGACGCGCAGCGGCGGCATCGCTGGAACGCGATACGGAGCGAACCAGTCGATCGGCGCACCTCGAACAACGCACACCGCGAGTGGAACGAATGTGATCACGCCCCACGCGATGCGCCACTTCGGCGTGAGGCGATCGATGAATGCCGCGACGAGCACAACGAGTGCGACGGTCAGTGCGATCGCAAACTTTTCGGGATAGCGGACCACGCGCAGCCACGACGCCGATTCGACCGCCGCGCGCACGATGACGTTGTATCGGCCGAGAGCCAGAAAAAGCATCACCGCAGCGATGACCAGATATCGCACGCGCCGCGCAAGAAAGAGCGCAGGGATAATGATGATGCCGAGGAAAACGGTGGAGAAAAGGCGGCTCCGAAATTCAGGATGACCAGCCTCGGTGAGAAAGCCGACGATCGGCCCGATCACGATCTCGGCGACACGGCGCGGCAGCAGCGAGGCATTCAGCACCGTTGTGGCTGAGAAACCGCGCGCGCGCTCGACCTCCTTCGCGATCTCCGCGTAGGAAATGATCTGTGGTGACACGATGACGATCGCGATGAGCGCAGCGACGGCGATTCTGCCGGCGTGCCGCCAGCCCACGATCAGCACGCAGATCGCCGTGGAAAGAACGACGACAGGTTCGCCGGCGAGTCCAATCAATCCAAAAGCAGCGGCGGTGATCATCGAGTGGAGGACAGCCGCCCTCGGCTGTCCGGACAGCGGAGGGCCGCTGTCCTCCACGGCCCACAGCGCCAAGGGAATCAACGCGACGGCCGTGATCAGGTTGTAAAACGCAGTCGCCGAAATCGCCAGGCCGCTCATCGCGTACATCGTCGCGGCGAATGCCGACGCATGCGGCGATGCGCCTGTCACCCGGCAAAGCGCGCGCATCGCAAACCACGCCAGAGTGAGATGGATCAGGAAGTGCAGATCGAAGGCGATGTGCGGCGGCAGAATGATGTAGAGGAAGTTGTCCGGATAAAACGTGAGCGTGTTCGGGTTGCCGGCGAGTGGCTGTCCGCCGTCGTCGTAGAAGTTCCACCACGGAATCTGTCCCGCCCGAAAGACCTTCGACGAGATGACTTTGATCGGATAGTGCGTGAAAAAGTTGTCGCGGAAATAGAAGAAGCCGAAGATGGCGATGAGTGCCGCGGCGGTCGCGAGCAGGAGCGCAAGAACGCCGCGGCGAACAGCCATTTCATCAATGATTATCGAGTAAGATCGGCAATCAGGAGAATCGCGAGATGGCAGTCCTTCAGGAGCAAACAGCAACGGGACACGATTTTCTGCAGCGGTCGCTTGCGGAAGTCGATCCCGAGATCGCCGACGCAATCAATCTCGAGATCCAGCGTCAGAACGACACGCTCGAACTGATCGCGTCCGAGAATCACGTTTCGCGCGCGGTGCTGACCGCGATGGGCTCCGTCTTCACCAACAAATACGCGGAGGGTTATCCGGGAAAACGCTACTACGGCGGATGCGGGCCCACCGACATCGTGGAGAACATCGCCATCGAACGGGCGAAGAAGCTCTTCGCCGCCGAGCATGTCAACGTGCAACCCCACTCAGGATCGCAGGCCAACATGGCCGTCTACTTCGCCGTGCTCAAACCGGGAGACACGATCATGGGTATGGATCTTTCGCACGGCGGACACCTCACGCACGGACATCCGCTCTCGTACAGCGGCCGCGATTTCAAAGTGGTGGCTTACCACGTCCGCAAGGAAGATGAGCGCATCGATTACGACGAAATGGATCGCCTGGCGCAGGAAAACAAACCGAGGCTGATTATCTGCGGTGCGTCGGCGTATTCGCGGGTCATCGACTTCAAACGCATTCGCCAGATCTGCGATCGAAGCGGCTCGTTGATGATGGCCGACATCGCGCACATCGCCGGCCTCATCGTGACCGGCAATCATCCATCGCCGGTCCCCTACGCCGACTTCGTCACCACCACCACGCACAAAACGCTGCGCGGCCCGCGCGCGGGACTCATCATCTGCAAAGAGCAGTTCGCCAAGGACCTCGATCGCGCGGTGTTCCCGGGCGTGCAGGGCGGGCCGCTGGTGCACATCATCGCTGCGAAGGCCGTCAGCTTTCAGGAAGCGATGCAGCCCGAATTCAAGGAATACCAGACGCAGATCGTCCGCAACGCCAAAGCGCTCGCGCAGGCAGTGGGTGATGCCGGATTCAGGATCGTCTCGGGCGGAACAGACAATCACCTCTTCATGACCGACGTCTTCTCCAAAGGCATCACCGGCAAAGACGGTCAGAACATGCTCGAAGCGGCGAATATCACCGTCAACAAGAACACCATTCCATTCGACACACAGAAGCCGATGGTCGCCTCCGGCTTGCGCATCGGTACGCCCGCGGTGACCACGCGCGGGCTACGCGAGCCGGACATGAAAACGATCGCCCAGCTTATTGCGCGCGTTCTCGACGCGAAAGGCGACAACGGCGTCATTGCCGATGTCAAGAAAAACGTAAAAGATTTATGTGATAGATTTCCAATCTACTGATATGTCAATCCGAAGCGGTGATAAAGCTCGCGCCTCGCGCCAGAAACGGAAGCGCATCGTGCAACGAGAAAAGGCACGGGCGCTCCGCACCGCGAAAACAGCCAAGAGCAAGGCCCCGCGTTAAACTCTCGGCGTGCCGCACAAGAAGTTTCCCTACTATCCGATTTTTCTGGACGTCGAGGACCATGACGTGGTCATCGTCGGCGGCGGGGCCGTCTGCACGCGCAAGGCCGAGACGATGATGCGCTACGGCGCGAACGTTACCGTCGTGGCGCCCGACGTCACTGAAGAGATCGCGGGGTGGGCGGAGTCGGGAAAGATCAACCTCAGGCGCAAGGAATATGAGGACGGTGATCTCGACGGCGCATCGATCGTCATTGCCTCGACCGATGACGAGTGCGTGAACGGCCGTGTCGCGCGTGACTGCCGCCGCCGAAAGATTCCGGTGAACGTGGTCGATGTCACGCATCTCTGCGAGTTCATCGTGCCAGCGATCGTCGACAAAGGATCGGTTCATCTCGCGATTTCAACGGGTGGGAAATCGCCGGCGCTGGCGCGGACGCTCAAAGAGGATCTGCAGAAGCTCGTCGGTCCTGAATACTCCGAGCTCAACGACCTCCTCGGCAGTCTCCGGCCGTCGGCAAAAAAAGCCCTGCCGACCGACGCCGACCGCAAACGCTTCTTCGACGGCATCCTCGCGCGCGGCGTCCTGCAGATGCTTCGCGACGGAAAACGCGATGAGGCCCACGAAACAATCGCGCGCGCCTGCGAGGAGGCGGGAGTCGAATTTCCAGCGCGCGCGAAATGAGAGATCGCACCGCGATCGCGATCATCATCGCGATCTGGCTGCTGTCGACGATCCTCTGGCTGCAGCCCGGCATCACGCGTCCTG
>QHVY01000183.1 GCA_003223695.1 Acidobacteriota bacterium | reverse complement strand
GATGTTTTCCTGACGGCGACACACGGCATCGACGAGGTGATGAAGGCGAACAACCTCGATGCGCTGCTGTTCCCTGGCTCATTCGGCGCGAACGTCGGCGCACGCCCGGGATATCCAACTGTCATCGTGCCGTTCGGGACCGTGCCGAATGCGCCAACGCCTGCGTTTCCCGACGGATTCAACGCGAAACCGACGCCGTTCGGTGTCAGTTTCACGGGGATGGCGTGCGGCGAACCTACGCTGATTCGGCTGGCATACGCGTTCGAGCAGGCCACGAAGCGTCGCGTGCCGCCACCGCTTCCGTAGCCCCAGTCAGCAGCACAACCGCTGCATCAGTGCCGAGGCTCGTATCGATCCAGCGCGTGGGCGTCGAAAACTCCGTCGTCCTTCCAATCACCCGAGACTTCGACGTAATCGCCAGCACGAACGCTGTTCAACTGTCGATCCGGCGGCATCAGCACGGTGATGACTTTGTGTGTGGCTTCGTCATTCACCCACATCGTGTCGCGAGGCAGATCGACGCTTTGCACAGTTCCGCGCACGACCGAGGCGCCGTAGCCGTCGTCGCGGTAGTCACCATCACGATAGACCGGAGGTGGAGCGACGACCACCGCGGGCGGCGGATACGAGTAGTAGTAAGGATCGTAAACCGAGTAATACCCGAGCGGGTCATAGAACGCGTTGAATCCGCAGAACAGACCGATTCGGAATCGGAACGGATCCCAGAAGCTGTATGGGACAAAGAATGGATAGCCCCACCCACCCAGCCATATGCGATAACCGCCATTCCAGGGAACGATCCGGTCGATGCGTCCGCGGCCGTAGAATCTCGAGCCGCTGTTGTATCCGCGGAAGGGAGCGTTTCGACCACCGTACGATCGTCCATAGGATCCGCCGCGCCACGCTGGCGCGACTGACCGCGGGACTCCGCGCGACCCTCCGGAGCGCGGGCCGGAAAAACCACGCGACCCGCCGGAGCGCGGGCCGGAAAAATCGCGCGAACCTCCAGAGCGTGGGCCGGAAAAGCCGCGCGAACCTCCAGAGCGTGGGCCGGAAAAGCCGCGCGAACCTCCAGACCTGCCGGAGAAGTTGCGCGATTCAAAGCGCGGCGCTTGTCCGAAACTCCGGCCGCCGAAACTGCGGTCGCCGAAACTCCGGCCGCCGAAACTCCGGTCGCCGAAACTCCGGCCGGACGACGAATGCGACGATCCGCCGCCACCGCCGCGCGTCCCATTCAGATGACGAGATTCCGCAAAAACGGACGTTCCAAACAGCATTGCGAGAGCGGCCGCTCCCGCCACTTGCAGCGTTAAAGCCTTGCTCTTCAGCATCTCGCCTCCTCGGTTGAGACAATAGCGGAATCAGCGTATCGCAATCCGCAGACCAACGGTCGCGTTTGCTCCTGTTACAAAACAGGTGAGCGATAATTACCCGCGCTTCATGGCCCTCGAAAACTTCCACCCCATCATCCGTCGCTGGTTTTCCGAAACTCTCGGCGATCCCACTCCCGCGCAGGCGCACGGATGGGCGGCGATCCGCGAACGCCGACACACGCTCATTGCCGCGCCGACAGGATCGGGCAAAACGCTCGCAGCGTTTCTCACGGCGCTGAACGACCTTCTCGAAGAAGGATTGAAAGCCCGGATCGTCTACGTCTCGCCGCTGAAGGCGCTCAGCGCAGACATCCACAAGAATCTCGCGGAGCCGCGCAAGGGAATCCGCCGGATTGCCGAGGAGATGGGCATCGACGCGCCGCGAATTACCGCAGCCGTTCGCACCGGCGACACCACTCAAAGCGAGCGCGCGGCGATGCTGCGGACGCCGCCACATATCCTGGTCACCACACCGGAGTCGCTTTACCTCCTGCTCACTGCGGAGCGCAGCCGCGAAATGCTGCGGACAGCGCGCATGGTGATCGTCGATGAGATCCACGCGGTGATCGGAACGCGCCGCGGCGCGCATCTCGCGTTGACGCTCGAGCGTCTACAGCAGGTAGTTTCTTCGCCTCTACACCGGGTAGGACTCTCGGCGACGCAGAATCCGATCGAGGAGGTGGCGAAATATCTCGTGGGATGTGGAGGACAGGCAATCCTGCCTGTCCCGACAGACAAGATTGTCTGTCCTCCACTCATCATCGACGAAGGCCACCGCCGAGCGATGGACCTCAATCTGGAGATGCCGCGATCCCCGCTCGAAACGGTGATGTCGCACGAGGTCTGGGAAGAGTATTACGACCGGCTGACACAGCTCATCACCGAACATCGCACGACGCTCGTGTTCGTGAACACACGACGAATGGCCGAGCGCGTTGCCCGACATCTCGCCGACCGCCTCGGCGAAGACGTTGTAACCGCGCATCACGGCAGTCTCTCAAAAGAAAAACGATTCGATGCCGAGTCGCGCCTGAAGAACGGTCAGCTCAAAGCCCTCGTGGCCACCGCTTCGCTCGAGCTGGGAATCGACATCGGCCACGTCGGTCTCGTTTGCCAGATCGGATCTCCGAATCGCATTGCAACTTTTCTCCAACGCGTAGGACGATCGGGACACACCGTCAGCGGAATGCCGAAAGGGCGGCTGTTTCCCGTGTCGCGCGATGACCTCGTCGAATGCGCGGCGCTGCTTCGCTCGGTACGAAAAGGCGAGCTCGATCGCATTGTCGCCTACGACGCGCCGCTCGATGTGCTCGCGCAGCAGATCGTCGCCGAATCGTCATGCGCCGATTACTCCGAAGACGAAATGTTCGGGCTGGTGCGGCGCGCGTGGCCGTATCGCGATCTGCAACGTAGCGATTTCGATGCGGTCGTGAAAATGGTCAGCGAAGGATTTGCGACCAAGCGCGGACGCCGCGCCGCACTCGTCCACCGCGATGAGGTGAATTCACGCGTTCGAGGACGCCGCGGATCACGAATGTTGGCGATTACCTCGGGAGGAGCGATTCCCGAAGTGGCCGACTATCGCGTGCTGCTCCAGCCGAACGATACATTCATCGGCACCCTCAACGAGGACTTCGCGATCGAGAGCATGGCCGGCGACATCTTCCAGCTCGGCAACGCGTCGTGGCAGATCCTGCAGGTCGGAAGCGGCGTTGTGCGCGTCGCCGACGCGCACGGCGCGCCGCCAAACATTCCGTTCTGGCTCGGCGAGGCGCCGGCGCGAAGCGACGAGCTGTCGCGCGCAGTGAGTGATCTGCGGAAAGCGTTCTCCGTTCTTCGTTCTTCGTCGCCTGAAGAAAGCCGCACGGAGAACGAAGAACGGACAACGAAGAACCTGATGAACGACGCCGGAATCTCGGAAGTAGCAGCGCACGAAATCATTTCGTATCTTGGGGACGCACACGCCGCTCTCGGCGCCATGCCGACGCAGGACACGATCATCGTCGAGCGCTTTTTCGATGAATCGGGCGGCATGCAACTCGTGCTGCACGCGCCATTCGGCAGCCGCATCAATCGCGCATGGGGACTCGCGCTGCGCAAGCGCTTCTGCCGGCAGTTCAATTTCGAGCTGCAGGCGGCTGCCACAGAAGACGCTGTCCTGCTCTCCCTCGGACCGCAGCATTCGTTTCCGCTCGCCGACGTCTTTCACTATCTGCATCCCGCGACTGCGCGAGACATCCTCGTGCAGGCATTTCTCGACGCGCCGGTCTTCCAGACGCGCTGGCGCTGGAACACGACGATCTCGCTGGCAATCCCGCGGAATCGCGGAGGCAAGAAAGTTCCGCCGCCCCTGCAGCGGGCGATGGCCGACGATCTGATGGCCGCGGTCTTTCCGGATGCTGCCGCCTGCGCCGAAAACCTTCGCGGCGATCGCGAGCTACCCGATCATCCGCTGGTCAATCAGACCGTGCGCGACTGTCTCGAAGAAGCGATGGACTTCGACGGTCTGGCGCGCGTACTCGAGCGAATCCATCGCGGCGAGATCGAATGCATCGCACGCGACACGGTGGCGCCGTCGCCGCTCGCGCACGACATCATCAACGCCAGACCGTTCCAGTTTCTCGACGACGCACCGCTCGAGGAGCGGCGCACGCAGGCTGTCTACACCGGCCGCTCCGGAATTCTCGACGAGTCCGCGGTGCAGCGCGTCCGCGATGAAGAGCGTCCCGATCCGCGCGACGCCGATGAATTGCACGATGCGCTGCTGACCGCAGGTTTCTTGCTCGACGGCGAATTTCCACGCGAGATGATGGATCAACTCGTCGCCGCCCGGCGAGCCGGAGAGCTTGACCCCTCATCCGCCGCTTCGCGGCACCTTCTCCCCTCGAGCGGGGAAAAGGACTTCGCGCGAAGGACCTCGCCCGGCGTGAGCGGGGAGAGGGTGGCCGAAGGCCGGGTGAGGGGCACGATCGTTTGGGTGGCCGCGGAACGGCTCCCAGAGATGCTAGCAATTCATGCGAGGCAAGTTGATTTCAAACCGCCTCCGTCGCGCGATCGCGTCTGGACGCGCGAAGAGGCGATCGTCGAATTGTTCCGCGGCAGATTGTCGATCGTGGGCCCGACGACAGCATACGAGCTTGCCCAGTCACTGCAAATCGCCGAATCGGAGGCGGAAGCGGCGCTGCTGAAGCTCGAATCCGAGGGCGTGGTGCTGCGCGGAAATGGCAACTGGTGCGACCGGCGTCTGCTCGCGCGCATCCATCGATACACGCTCAACCGCCTTCGCGCGGAAATCGAGCCGGTCAGCGGAACCCACTTCATGCGGTTCCTTTTCGCGTGGCATCACGTCACGCAAAAACTCAGCGGCATCGACGGGCTGCGCGCGATCGTGGCGCAGCTCGAAGGCCACGAGGTGCCAGCGAACGCGTGGGAACGATTCATTTTCCCGGCGCGAATGGATCGCTATGATCCCGCGATTCTCGACACGCTCTGCCTCACCGGTGAAGTCGGCTGGGCAAAGCTAACCACCGGCATCGGCATCTTCCCGCGCGATCACGCCGCCGCGTGGCAGAGTAGTGGAGGACAGACAATCTTGTCTGTCCGTGCCCAGGAAATCCTCGACACGCTGCGCACCAAAGGCGCGTCATTCCTCAACCATGACGAAGCCGTTGATGAGCTCATCGACTCCGGTCTCATCACCTCCGACGGTTTCCTCGGCCGCTCCGGCCGCTGGTCTCTGTGTAGCGGCGGGCTTCAGCCCACCGAAAACATCGACGTCCAGGCCTGGGCATTTCTTCGCCGCTACGGCGTGGCCGGCTCGAAGCTCGCGGCGAAATTCGTGGAGGTCGATTCGTGACCGGAATGTCGGGCGAGCAGTTCGCTCTCGCGGAGGCGGTGGACCGTCTGCGCGAACTACGACGCGAGGGTCCGGATGGAAAATTGATCGTCATCAGCGCCGCGGATCCGCTCAATCTCACCGGAATCCTCGATCCCGGCGAGCGAGTACGCGCGGTTCCGACGAATCGGATCGCTTATCGCGATGGTGTCGCGGTGTCGGTGATGGAAGGCGACTTCCTCCGTCCAATGACTAACGTCGACGCAACGCTGGCAATGGA
>QHVY01000157.1 GCA_003223695.1 Acidobacteriota bacterium | reverse complement strand
CGACTGCCACGACGACGAGCGTGCCGTCCGGCACGAGATTGCCCGCGGAGTCGCGAATACCAGCGAACGTCACGCTGGCCGTTCCGCCGTTGCGCGCGACGGTCGTTGGACCGGAACCGGTCGTCGACGTCGTTCCATGCAGTTTGATTTCTGCGTATCCGATCTCCGTGTTGTGTAGCAGGTAGCCATCCTTGTTCGCCGGCAGAACCTGAACAGTGGCGGTGTTCGTGGCGCCGGGATTGGCCCAGAGACCGGTCGCAGAGTAGGTGGCCCTCACCTCGCCGCCGCTGACGGTGAAGATCTTCCACGAGCTGCTCGAGGGAGAAGTCGTGCCGTCGTCGGGAACCGTACCGACAGGAAGAATGTCGCCACCGACCGAGCTGACGCAGAAGCCGTTCGAGAATCGGCTCGCACAGTTCACCGCAGAGAGCGCGATCTTCGTGCCGTCCGGCACCGGCACGGATGTATCGACATCCTTCAGATTACTGATGACGATGTTCGAGGTCTGCGTCACTCCGGTTCCAGCGATGTCGACGGGGCTCACCGAAACCATCGCACTGCCGGGCGCCAGGAGTCGAACTGAAGCCGTTGCCAGTGCGAGGCCGGACAGCTCGTTATTGCTCTGATCGACACTGACAGCCATGACCGTGGCGGTGAGCGTGGTGACGGCAACGACGTTCTGCGACGAGTACTCGGCAACGATCTGACCGTTGGTGACCGAGAAGAGCCGGAACGCGGAGGAGAAGGGAGCGGAATCGCCGCCGATGATCAATCCTCCGGCGGATGAAACGCAGAAGCCATTCGAGTAACGCGCCGCGCAGTCGCTCGCGCTCAGGCCGATCCTGGTCCCGTCAGGAACTGGACGGCCATCACGATCCTTGAAATTCGAGAAAGTGACCGACGCGCGGAAATCGCGGCCGTCGGCGTGAATCGCCGCCGGACTGATGCTCCCCTGCGCACTCGTCGTTCCAATGAGTGTGATTTCGGCGTACGCCAGTGCGGTCGAGCTCAGAAGCTGGCCATTGCCAAACGCGCCGAGGAGGACGACGCGACCGATCTTGTTCGCGCCCGGCGCGACGCTGACCCCCTGCGCTCCGTACTGAACGTTCACTTTGCCGTTCGTGATCGAGAATACTTTGTATGCGCTGCCGGAAGGCGACGCATCGCCGTTGAGCACCTGACTGCCCGGCGTAGAGCTGATGCAGAAGCCATTCGAGAAGCGCCCCCCGCAATCGGCGGCGGTGGCGATGACTTTCGATCCTTCCGGCAGCGGATTGCCATCCGCGTCGAGAATGTGGTCGAACGTGACCGTTGAGGTCACGAGCCGGCCGTCGCCGAAGAGGACGGTCTGATCGACGGACGCCAGCGCGTTGAGCGGTCCGACAACGTGGATGGGTACGCGACCAAGATTGAGGCTACTGGCCAACGCGCCGGAGTTGTCGGCCATGAGCACCTGCACCGTTGCATCGCGTGACTGACCGGGCTGCACCGTTCCACTGAAGCCCTGCGATGAATACGTTGCTTGAACATCTCCGAACTGGAGCGGGAAGACCTTGAACGAAGAGCCGCTCGACGACGGCGTACCGTCGGTGATCACGCCGCCCGCAGAACTGACACAGAAGCCGTTCCGGAAACGCGAGGCGCAATCGGCGGCCGTGATAAGAATGTTCGCGTCTTCGGGAACGAGGTTCGCGAGAATGTCGTGCACATGGTGTACGCGGACGCGTGCCGGATTCGGGACCGGATCGACATACGGCATCGTATCGGGCGCCACCTCCACCTCGGCCACCGCAGCTCCGACGACCTGCAGGTTGTAGAGGCCGATCGGCTGCGAGCTCGTGGCATTGCCGTTCGAGTCGGCCGCAAGAATCTGAATGCTCGGGACGATCGTTGCTCCTGAGCCGACAAGCAATCCGGCGGACGAGTAATCCGCCTGGACCACGCCGCCGGACACGGTGAACACGCTGTTGTTCGCCCCCCTACCGCCCAAAACTGTGCCGCCCGCGGAGCTGTAGCAGAAACCATTGGAAAAGCGCGCGAAGCAGCCAGCCGCGCTAACGAGAATCTTGGTGCCGTCGGCGACCGGATTGCCGCTCGTGTCGTTAACTCGAATCGTGATGTGCGAGCGGCGATCGGCGCGATCGCCGTAGAGCGATGTTGGAGTGGAGGTCGCTTGCACGCGGAAGGTGTTTCCGGTGAGATTGAGAGCCGCCGACGCGATTGCTTCTGTGCCGATCACGTTTCCGCTTGCATCGGCAGCGATCACCTGCACGGTTACGAATGAGTTCGTCACCGTTGCTGAAACGACCGACCCGGTGGAGTACGTGGCGGTGACCTGGCCGCCGCTGATCGTGAATACTTTGAATGACGGATTGTTCGGCGAAGGATCTCCATCGACGATGTTGCCGCCAGCGGATGCGATCGCGTCGCCAAGCGGATTCTTTGCGGCCGCCGAAACAGCGCTGACGGCGATCTTCGTTCCGTCCGGAACAAGCTCACCTTCGATATCGCGGATGTTGCTGATCGTGATCGTTGTCGTCCCCGGGTTAGTCGTCGATCCAACGACGCTCGCCCACGGAATGGTCATCGTGGCAGAGTGCGGAATGCCCACGCGATCGGCTGCATCCTGAATCAAACACGTGCCGACGAAGCGTGACCCGTCGGTGAAGACCGCCGTGACGGTGTAGGTCGTCTCGCCCTGAATGAAGCCCTCGTCCGCTGCGAAGAGCGTTAAGGTTGCGCCGCCGGTCACCGGCAACGACAACGTGCCGTCCGGCGAATTGAGGAGCGGCGAACCTGCGTCGACGGCCACGCCGAGAACGACGTTGCCGGCGCGCGTGCTGCGCGTTCCGTTGCCGGTCAGATCGATGTAGGAAAGCTGGCGCGTGACGCCATCGCCAATCGCCATGGTCATGACGAACACCGCGTCGAGTTTTCCATCCGGCGTGACCGCCGCTGCCGCATTGCCGACTCGATCGACGAGCACGCCGTCGAATCGGAGCGTCGTCGAGCCTTGCGCCGGCGGCAGCGACGGTGTTCGGCGGATCGAAATGTTCGTTGACGGGCCGCGATTGCCGACAGAGTCGGTTGCGGTAACCGTCAGAACGTCGTCGATCGCGCCATTGATGAAGCACGAGAACGTGCCATCGGCGGCTGCCGTGACGGTGACGGACGCGGGATGCGTGGTGTTCACAATGTCGACGACCGCGTTGCCTTCGACGGCGCCCGACAGTGCGTAGACGAGCGAGCGTCCATCGCTCGAGGGCGGCTCGGCGCTCATCCT
>QHVY01000156.1 GCA_003223695.1 Acidobacteriota bacterium | reverse complement strand
AGCGAGTTCACAGAGTCGGCGACGACGTTCCAGGAGCCGCTGGCATTGGGGATTTGAGCGCGCTGGTTGAGCTTGCCTTCTTTGCCGACGACCTTGGAGATGCGCTCGATTTCGTTGTTCGTCCGCTCCTGCATCTCGATGATTTCATTGAGGGTGTCAGAGATTTTGCCGGCGGTGCCGGTGAATTCGACGGGCATGCGGGCGGAGAAATCGCCTTTCTTGACGGCGGCGAGGGTGCGTAAGAGGAGGCGTTCGAAGTCGCTGGGCGAGATTTCGGTGGCTTTGTCGATGCCAATGCCGCTGCTCATGGGTCGTCCTTCCCCTTTTTTGGAGGGATCTGCTGCGTCAGAAGCGCGGTCGCGCTCCTTCAGATTGGATGGGGTCGGTATGCAACGGGGGCGCCAGACGTCGCACTCGTGCTCGCAGGGCGGATCGTCGCACTTCACGATGCGATCAGAAGAGTGCCGGTTGGCAGCTCACCAGCCGTACCGTAGCGACAGACCGTTCCACGATTGGGTCTGACGATGGTACCCGGCGAGGTAGCGCCATTCACCGAACGTAAGGCGCATTTGCAGCGAACGCTTCAACGTGAAGCCCACGCCATTTACAAGCCTGGCAGCCAACGGCTTTGCGCTGTAGTTGTACGAAATCTGCGGCCGCGAGTGACCAAACAGGAACAGAGGTTCCGTGAAAAGAAAGACTCTGCGTGATTTCGGGATCGGGATTTTCTTTGCGAATTCAACTCCATACCGAGCAACGATGCGTTCGGAGAAGGGGCCGGATGGATACGGATCATATTCGTTGTGAGGCGGATAAAAATGGACCTCGACGTAATTCTCAAACCTCGCCGTATCCTCTCGGTGCGCCAAACGGATGGAGATGCTGTTCCAGGGTGCGCCGGCTGCTGTCGGCTTCTCGAAATCGTAATTCTCCCCGTGCGTGAGCTTCAGTTGGAGGAAGGGGCGGATCTGTGCACCGATTCCGTACCGGCCGACGATGATCATCGGCTGAAGATTGCGTTTCGCATCCTCTTGTCCTTTTGAATTCCCAAGGAGAAACAGAGCATCTTCGAAAATGAAGATGGAAGGAACGCGCGCGACACGGAGCTCGGTAGAAGCTTGCAAGGCGTAGCTGGACACATTCGCACGCGCCGACTTGGCCGGGACGACCGCTCCGTAGCCTTCCGAAAAAGCGAAGAACTCAACGGTTCCCACACTATCAAGACCGAGCTTGTGCTCACTCGGCGGTAGTGGCGAATCCGCGTAGCCTTTGGATGCGAGAAGAAGACCGGCAACGACACCGGCACAAATCATTCTCAGTCGAGGCATCGCAGATCCTGAGATCTTAACAGTGTCTACCCGCGCCGCATCCGCATGATTTCCTCCGCGGTCGTCGGCTTGCTGAACAGATAGCCCTGGCAAACATCGCAGGCGTGTTCGCGCAGAAACTCCATCTGCTCCGGCAGTTCCACTCCCTCGGCGATCACTTCGAGGCCAAGGGCGTGGCCCATGGCGATGACGGCGGCGACGATCGCCGCATTGCGCCCTTGCGGTATGCCGGTCAGAAAAGTCCGGTCGATCTTCAGCGCGTTCACCGGCAGCTCCTTCAGGTATCCGAGCGACGAATATCCGATTCCGAAGTCGTCGATGGACACGCGGACACCGCGTTTGCGCAGCTCTCCGAAGACCTCGATGCTCCGCGGCAAATCACGCAGCGCCGTCCCCTCGGTAATCTCGATCTGCAGGACGGAGGGCGGCACGCGGTGACGCAGGACGGCGTGATCGATCAGCTCCAGCATCTTCGGATGCTCGAACTGCCGCGCGGAAAGATTGACGGAGATCGATGTGCTCTCCCAACCCTCATTCAGCCACGCGCGGGCCTGCGCGCACGCGGACTGAATCACCTGCTCTCCCATCCCGATGATCAACCCCGTCTCCTCGGCCACTTCGAGAAAGGACACCGGAAGGAGCTCGCCGCGAGTGGGATGCTGCCATCTCACCAGCGCTTCCACGGCCGTGATCTGCTGTTGTGCAACGCCGAGGATCGGCTGATAGCGCACGAGAAACTCGGAGCGCTCGACCGCTCGATGCAGCTCCATCTCCACCGCAAGACGCTGCATCGCCCGCTCATTGACGCTGCTGTTGTGCAGGTACCAGCCGTTTCCGCCGAGGCGTTTGCAGGCGCGCGTGGCTGCGTCGGCGGAAGCGAGAAGGCTTCCCACCTCGCCACCATCCTGCGGGAAAACGGCGATGCCGATGCTCGTAGTGATGAACAGCTCCTGTTTCGAGGTCGTCAGAGGCTGATTGATTTTGTGCTGCAGGAGCTGGGCGATTCGCACAGTGTCCTCGACGTGCCGCAGGTTCGAAGCGACAAGAACGAATTCGTCGCCGCCGAGCCGCGCGAGAGTGTCCGACGCACGGACGCCCGAGGAAAGCCGGCGGCCGATCGTCCGCAGCACTTCATCGCCCGTGTTGTGACCGAGCGTGTCGTTGATTCTGCTGAGACGGTCCACATCAATGTAGAGCAGCGCCAATTGCGCCCGCAGCCGCCGCGCCTGAGCCAGGGCGATCGTCAGGCGATCTTCGAACAGCCGCCGGTTGGGAAGAGATGTCAGGCTGTCGTGGTACGCCTGATGCTCGAACGCCACTTCGATGCGCCTTCGCTCGGTGATGTCGTGCCACGAACCCACAAATCCGGTCAACGCTCTCTCGGGCGAATGCACAGCGTGCACGGTCGCTTCGACCCATACGGGTTCGCCCACTGTTCGCTTCAGCCGGTACGCGACTGTGCATGTGGTCCTGCGCTCCATGATCGCCCGCTGCAGCGATGCGGCCTCGTCAAAGTCTTCTTCGCACACCAGCGCCTGCAGCGGCGCGCCGATCAGCTCATTCGGCTGCCGGCCAGTGAGGACGACGACCTGCGGCGCAACGTACGTGAGGATCCCCCGATCGTTTGTCGTCCAATAGACATCGGCTGTCCGTTCAGCGAGGAGGCGAAGTAGATCGTCGGGCGTTCGATCCATCAGGAGTGGCTGTACTTGCTGATCAGGATATCGGCATTCGTCGGCCGGCTGTAGTAGAAACCCTGACCGAAGCGGATACCCAGGTCACGCGCAAACGCCGCCGTCTCTGCCGTTTCGATGCCCTCCAGAACGATCTCCGAGGAGAATGAGCGAGCCAGAGCGTCGATGTTTTCGACGATTTTCCGCTTCACCTCATCCGATTCGCAGCCGGTGCCGAAGTGCTGACTGATCTTCAGATACGAAGGGCGTACGGCGGCGATCGCCCGCAGGTGCGAGTAGGCCAGTCCGAGGTCGTCGAAGGCGAAACGGAGCCCTGCTGATCGCATCATCGACGTCAGCGCTTCGACGCGCTGGACGTCCGGGAGCGGCGCCTGTTCGGTGATCTCCAGCACGATTCGCTGCAGGGGCACCTCGGCCTCCGCGGCGGCGCTCATGATTGCGTCAGTGAAGCGATCGGGCTGCGAAAACACCGCAGCGTGGATGTTGATCGAGAGGAGTCCGAGTCGCGTGAGCTCGCGCCCCGTGGCGATCGCGCCTGTCGCGGCGGCCAGCTCGAGATCGACGACGCGCTCTTTTCGCTGTGCGTACTGGAAGAGGAGCTCCGGGTTTGCGAAGAGAGATTCGGTGCGCAGGCGCGTGAGCGCTTCGAAGCCGACGACGTAAATGGGGTTGTCGTTCCAGACGATCGGCTGAAAGACCGACGTGAGCATGCCGTGCTCGAGGGCGTCATCGAGGGTGGGGACGACGGTGACGGTGCCGAG
>QHVY01000155.1 GCA_003223695.1 Acidobacteriota bacterium | reverse complement strand
TCGTCCGGCATCTGGAGAAATCCGCATCGGTGCGCGCACCGTGACGAAGCTGTCCGCGAATCGAAGGCCGCTTCTGTTCGTCACTTCGCGCATCGACGCGCCCGGGCGGTGGTCGGTCGGGCACCTGCTCATCGCGGCAGTGCGTCAACGAACGCTCGATCGCATCGATCGCCACCGCGAATATGAGCTCGCGATCGCGAA
Organism: Acidobacteriota bacterium; assembly: GCA_003223695.1. Taxonomy (GTDB): domain Bacteria; phylum Acidobacteriota; class Thermoanaerobaculia; order Gp7-AA8; family Gp7-AA8; genus Gp7-AA10. The sequence goes on along the minus strand of QHVY01000155.1, from coordinate 10,059 downwards.
GTGGACGCTCAACGATTTAGTTGAACGTCCGTTGCGGACGCTTTCGTCATCCGAGAGTGCAATCGCGCAACTCGGGCGCATCGAGTTGCTCAGGCCGGGCATCGTGATCGCCGATCGGCTTCTCGAGCATCTCAATCCGGCAGTGGCCACGAGCATCGCCGACGAGTTTTATCGCACGCTCCGCGTCATCGGAACGACCTTGATCAGCGCGCCTGCATCTGTACCGGAATTAGGCCTCATGGACCGCATCGTGGTGCTCGATCGAGGACGAGTCGTGCAGGAAGGATCGCCGGCTTCTGTTTATCGAAGGCCAAATTCCGAGGCGTCGGCGATGGCCAGTTCATGGAGCGCGCACACGACATTCCAGGGAAGCGGCGTGGCCCTGGCCCGGCCGGAGGACTTCTCAATTGCCGCCGCTGGCGAGGAGTCAGATCTGATCTTTGGCATCGAGGAGGCGAGCTTCCGCGACGGCCGCTGGATCGCCACAGGTATCCTCACCGGCGCCATCAACTTACGCGTGGCGCTGCCGGGTGATCTTGCTGTGCACAAGGGACGCTTGGTTCCGCTGCGCTATGACAGCTCGCGTTTCGTCCTCCTCCCCTCCCACCCGCGCTGAAGCGGGGTATGCCATTTGCAGCTTCCCACCGAGTTTCAAGCGGTTTAGGATGGTCGTCAGCGGTGAGCATTCGAGCGCGCAGAGCGCCTTTTAAACTTCGCAAGCTGCTCGTCATCGACGATGACACGAAGCTGCTCGCCTCGTACCGCGATCTTCTCAGCCCGTACGGCTTCGAGGTCCTCACTGCTCCCGATGGTCAGGATGCGATCCCGCTGGTCGAGCGAAATCCTGACATTCAGTTGGTCATTCTCGACCTGGCAATGCCTCGAATGGATGGCCGCGAATGGCTTCGCTGGTTCCGCAGTCTGCGCCGCGAGCTGCCGGTCATCGTCATCACCGCCTACAAGCTCGATCCAAACGATGCGGAGCTGAAACCGGCGGTCATTCTCGAGAAGCCGTTCCACGTCGCGGAGTTGCTCGATCTCGTGGGCCTGTTCTGCGGCCTGAGCTGGCCAATGGAGCCGGCCAAGGCGTAGAGCCGACTCTTAGTCGGCTTGGAGCCGGCCAAGGCGTAGAGCCGACTCTTAGTCGGCTTGGCGCCGGCTGAGAGCCGGCGCTACGTTCGCAGTTACTTCGCCGCCTGCATAAACGCGCACGACTCGACTGACTGCAACTCGAGCTGCAGCGACGCCATGCTCTGCTGAATCTCGATGCGGAACGGAATGCGGCGCTCATCATCGGAGACCCACACTTTGATTCCGCCCGGCCACTTCCGCCCGCCCGGCGCATCGACGATCTCGAATCCGATCGCGTTGATCTGCTTGCCCTGCATGTTGAATGTGCGGCGGTCGGCCGAGCGGATCACCACGGGATAGGACTTCCCGTCAGAGTAGATGATCGAGGTAATCGGAAGTTGAATGGTGGTGGCGTTCTGGCGGAGAAAGTAGATCGCCGTCAGGACGTCGCGGAGCTGCTCTGGCGGAAGCGGCTCGGTCTTGTCCCACTTCTTCTCCGGCGTCTCTTTGTGGATACGCGCCAGCTTTTTTATGTAATCAAATATCGTCTGTTCTTTTCGTGACTTATTTCTCCACGCATAGCCGTGATAGGTCATCAGCGTGTTCTGTCCACGCTCGTCCATCTGCGTCTGGTAGACGTAGAAGCCGCTTTTGTCATTCGAGGTAATCAGCAATTCGCTGTCGATCGAGTGCTGATCGCCGCTCGGGAAAATTGTTTTCAGCTCGCCCACGCCGGAGGTCGGAAACACGAGTCCGGCGACCCACGACAGCCCGCCTCGCATTCTCCACGAGTAGTGAAAATCTTCGACGTTGCTCGGACCATGGCAGTTCAGCTCGGCGGCGCCCAGCGGGCCAGCGAAGAGCGCGAGGACGATCGCTGGCAGAATGCGATCAGAACGTTGCAATGCGCTCCTCGACCTCATCGATCACGTAGTCGGGCGTGGACGAGCCCGCCGTGACTCCGACCACGTTCACTCCATCGAACCATGTCGACTGCAGGTCTTCAGCGCCCTGGATCAGGTACGCCGGTTTGGATTCGCGACAGATGTCCCAGAGGTGTTTCGTGTTGGCGCTTTTACGCCAGCACCCGCGCCGCATCTTGATTTTCCTTTGTCGCGTAGCAGATCGTATCCGCGCGCTGTACGTGACGAGCACGGCGCTCGATCGTTTGGACAACGTCCTCGAATTCCTCGGAGTTCAGCGTCGTCTGATAAATGATCTTCAATCTCTCGTACTGGTCCCAGTCGATCGCCTCGGCTCCTTCAATCGTGGACACGATGTGGTAAAGCGCCGGATCGAGATCGTGCGTATAGCCGATGACCTCACGATGCTTCGGATCGCCGATGAACACGAGATGAAATCCCTGCTCGAGCGCCTGCTTTGACTCTCGATGGATGTCGTAGACGAACTTGCACGTGGTATCGAGCACTTTGAGTCCGGTCGATTTTGCGCGATCGTGAAACGATGGCGGGACACCATGCGCCGAGAAAACGATCGTCGGCTCTTGCACCGCATCGATTTCTTCGACCGTGCGGACGCCGAGCCTGTTCATCTCTTCGACGACACGCTCGTTGTGAACCACCTGACCGAGGATGGCGCCGCGGCCGCCGGTGGAGGCGAAGCGCTTCACTTTCAGGTCGGCAATACGGACTCCCGAGCAGAAGCCGTATTTTTCTGCGCGTTTGATCCTCATCTGGCCGTTTGAACGCCTCTCTGGAAGGAAACATTCTGAGTGTAGCGGCGGCCTTCAGGCCGCTGCCGAGCGACGCCCGAACGAGCCCTTGTTCACGCCTGCGTTCGCCGGGCTTTGGCTGTACGCCTTTGTGACGTTCTTCTCCGCGTTTCAACTTCTCCCGGCAATTCCCTTTCGCATTCTCGAGCTCGGCCAGTCGACGGCGAAGGCCGGATGGTTCCTCTCGATCTACACATATGCGAGCGCGTTCTCCGCTCCATTGATGGGCAGCCTCGCGGATCACATCGGCCGGCGACGTCTGCTGATCGCCGCGTCGATCATCTTCATCTGCTTTTCGATTGCGTACGGCCTGATCACCGATTTTCGATTTCTGTTGGTGATCGGCGCGATTCACGGAGCGATGTGGTCCGGGCTGATCGCTGCCGCATCCGCGATCATGAGCGACTACATTCCGCCGTCGCGAAGAAATCAGGGGCTCGCCTGGTGGGGACTCGCCAGCACGGCTGCCGTCGCCACTGCGCCCGCGGTCGGTCTCTGGGTGTTTCACTTCGGTTGGTTCACACTCTGTATCGAGCTGGCGGTCCTGTCGATGCTCATGACCTTCGGTGCCCTTCTGCTTCGGCCATCGGAGCGTCGTCGCGAGAGCTCGCGCGTCGTGTTGTCGGAAGCGTGGGACTGGCGCGTCATTCAAACGACGCTGTCACTCACAGTCGCGACATTCGGATACGGCGGCGTCACCAGCTACTCCGCGATTGTCGCGGTGCAGCGGCACATCGCACCACCTGCGATTTACTTGACGACCTTCGCCGTGAGCATCATCGTCTTTCGTCTCTTCTTCTCTCACCTCGGCGACCGCATCGGGACGAAGCGCGTGCTCTACCCGGCGCTGATTCTGATTCCGATCGCCTTCGCGGGGCTCGCGCTCGCGCAGCACAAATGGGAGATGATCGTTTCCGCGATTCTGTTCGGCACCGGCTTCGGCGCCGCATATCCGGCACTGGCCTCTTTCATTCTGGAGAACACCGATCCCGATCGCCGGGCGCGGACGTTCGGCAGCATCGTCTGGGCATTCGACACCGGCATCGGCACCGGCTCGCTGGTAATCGGCGCGATCGGCGGCGCCCTCGGATTTCAACAGGCGTTTCTCACGGCCGCGGCTCTGAGCTGTTTTTCGATTCCGATCTTCGCCTGGTCGTCGCGTGCGCTCGCGGCGCGTGGCATTTTCGTCAATTCCGTGCGTAGCTCGGAGTTGATCACCACAGAGAACACAGAGAACTCAGAGACCTCTCTGTGATCTCTGTGGCCTCTGTGGTGAATCAGTTGGGATTCGCGGCGCGTGGCACTTCACTTGCTGAGTCTGTCGAGCATGCCCGAGCCGAATGAAAAGCCCGACGACGAGGTGCGGCGCAAAGTCATCTACGAGCATGTCAGTACCAGCGGAACGACGCGTCAGAACATCGTTGTCATCGTTGTCCTGCTGGTCCTCGCGCTAGTGCTCGTCGGCTACATTCTGTTACATATGCATCATTAGCTGATGCTCTTCGCGCTGATCATCGCGGCCACAACGTTCGACGCTCACGCCGCCGCGCGATTCGCGAACCTCGCCCTTGCCTGCGTTCACAAAGAGTATCCGAACAAAATCTCGCACAGCCTCAACTCAGATGCCGATGTCGCGCCGCCTCGGAAGCTGACGCCGGCGTTTTACGGCTGCTACGACTGGCACTCGTCGGTGCACGGTCACTGGCTACTCGCGCGGCTCGCGCGCTACGCGCACGCGAGGCGCTCAAACAGAGTCTGACACCGGAGAACATCGCGCAGGAGGCTGCCTATCTGCGGGCGGACGGACGATCGAGTTTCGAGCGTCCATACGGACTCGCGTGGTTGCTGCAGCTCGGCGCCGAGCTGCGCGAATCCGACCCGGAGCTCTCCGCAAATTTGCATCCACTCGAACAGGCCGTCAGCGAACGGCTCAAAGCGTGGCTGCCGAAGCTCTCGCATCCGGTGCGCTCCGGTGAGCACAGCCAGACCGCCTTTGCCCTCGGACTCATCATCGACTCGAGTGACGATCCGGCGTTGGTGAGCCTCGCTCGAGACGCGGCACGACGCTTTTTCTTAAGTGACAAATCGTGTCCGCTGAACTACGAGCCATCGGGCGAAGATTTTCTTTCGCCATGCATGGCAGAAGCTGATGTGATGCGACGCGTGCTTCCGCCGCGCGACTTTGCAGCGTGGCTAACGCGATTTCTGCCGCAGACGCGCTGGCCGAAGCCGGAGGTGGTCACCGATCCGAGCGATCCCCGCCTCGCCCATCTCGATGGTTTGAATCTCAGCCGCGCGTGGATGCTCGAGGGGATCGCACACGGACTGCCGCGCAGCGATCGGCGAATCGCTTCAATCACCGCTGCAGCGAATGAGCATCGCGAAGCAGGACTGGCATCAGTGACCGGCGAGCATTACGAGGGCGGACATTGGCTCGGATCGTTCGCGGTTTACCTCACAACGCGCCGCGGGATTCGTTGATCACTGTTGTGCGGTCCGGCTGCGCCGGACCGCACCCGGATTCGGCACGGCGCAGCCGTGCCCTACATATCAGCGGGAGAGCGGCTTTGCGACGCCGCTGCGAATCCACTCGTCGGTCAGTGCGCTGAGTTTTTTGCCAACCTCCCGCGACAGGGCGCTTTGCTTTTCACTGAGTCTCGCCTGCTCCTGACTCAAACTTTCCTGGCGACTCAAGGAAGCGTGAGCCTGTTTCGAGCCGAGGTTCGCCTGTTGCCAGGCGAGCTCACGCTGCGGTCGGAACAGCTCATCGAGCTGCGCAAGAGCTTTTTCATCGAAGATCAGATACGTGCCGTCGTCGCTGCGAAACCAGAAGACATGCGGACCGTACGCTTCGCGAATGATCTGAACGTCATCTGAGTTGAATGATCCGTGCGTGAAACTGTCCCTCGGTGTAATCAGTGCGTATGTGAGGAGAGCGATTGCCAGCATGAATGCCTCCGCTCTCTTGGACGACGACCGCTGCTCGAAGTTAGTGCTTGCGCAGCGTCGGCGATTCCAAATCCAACTCGGCAAACGGAATCACCTCGGCGTTCGGAAATCGCTGTTTGAGCGCGTCTGCGAATTTCTTTGCGTCGCCGACGATGATCACATCCGAGTCGGAGCCGAGGTGAGTGGTGGCGAACTGCTCCACTTGCGGCGCGTTCACCGACTGAATCAGCGAGATGTAACGATTGATCTCATCGAGCGATAAACCGTAGAGCGCTAAAAACGAAATTCGGCTGACGAGGCTATCGATCGATTCGAGTGAGCGGCCGAAGTTTCCGATGAGCACCGCTTTGCGTGGTCCCATCTCGACGTCTGCCACAGGCTCGTTCGTCAATTTCTTCATCTCACCGAGCATGAGATCGGCGACTTGGACGGCCGATTCGTTTTTTGTCTGCGCGCTGGCGACGAATGGGCCGATGTCGCGCCGCAGATCGAAGGCGCTTCCCGCGCCGTAACTGAGGCCGCGCTTGATGCGAATCTCTTCATTGAGCCGCGACGAGTAGCCGCCGCCAAGAATCGAGTTCGTCACTTGCGCGATGCTGTAGGCCGGATCGACACGCCGGATCCCCGGCCGCGTCACCACCACCGCGGCCTGTCCCGCTTCGGGCATGTCGATCACGACGATTTTGTGGAGCGCCGCGGTCCCCCGCGGCGAGGCCGCCGAGGACGGCGGCCCTCCACTCCATCCTCCAAACAACTTTTCCGCGAGAGCGAACGCGTTTTCCGGGGTGATGTCGCCGCCGAAGACGAGAATCGAGTTTTTCGGCCGGTAGTAGCGCTTGTGAAAAGCGAGGATGTCGATCTGCGTGATGCGCGGCAGCGACTCCGGCGTGCCGCCGAGGTTATGACCGTACGGCGCGACGCCGAAGAGAACGCGCGCGGCGACGAATCGCGCGAGATCGCCCGGTTGATGCATCGACACCTGCAGCGCGTCGAGATTTTGCGCGCGCAGCCGTTCGATTTCGTCCTTTGCGAACAGCGGATTCTGAACAACGTCGGCGAGGTAGCCGAGCGCTTTGGGAAGATTCGATGATGCAACATTGATCGTCACGAACGATGCGTCCCACATCGCGCCGTTCTCCAGCGTCGCGCCGAGAGCTTCGACGCCGCGAGCGATCTGCACGGCACTTCGCGTCTTCGTGCCTTTCGTAAGCAGCGACGCGGTCATGTCCGCGAGTCCGCTGAGATTCGGCGGATCGGCCTCGCCGCCGGTTTTGATCAACAGGCGCGCGTCGACCAGCGGCACGTCGCCCTTCTGCACGACGATGACGCGCAATCCATTCTTCAGCGTGCGCTCAACCGGCGTCGGCAGGTGCGGCTCGCGGGGCGGGCCGGGCGGCGGGGGCGCCGTCTCGACTTGAGCGACGAGAGCGGCGATGAGAAGAAAATTCATTTCGATTCGTAGTCGATCGTCAGCGACTTTCCATTTTTTAGGTATTTGTCCATCACACGCTGGACATCAGCGGCCGTCACGGCCTGCAGCTTTTTCAAACCGTTGTTCACTTCGGCGGCGTCGTGAAGAAGAGTGGCCGCATTGCCGATGGCGAATGCTTTGCCGTCATTCGTCTCTCGCCGCCGGAGCTGGTCGGTGATGATCTGATTCTTCGCCTTCTGCAGCTCCCCCTCGGAGACCGGCTTCTGCTCGATGTCGCGCAGTTCGGCGTCGATCGCTTTCTTCACCGCGTCGACCGTTTTCCCGCTCGCGACGGTTGCATTGATGACGTAGATTCCTGCGTCTTCACGCAGATCGGCCTCCGCGCCGACGTCCTGCGCGATTTGTTGCCGGTATACCAATGATTGATATAGCCGCGACGACTCGCCTTGCGCGAGGATCACCGCGGCGATCTGCAGCGGCCAGCGATCGGCACTCGACCGCGGAGGCGCGAGCCAAGTTAGCGCCACCGCGGGCAGCGGCACATTCGGCGCGGTTTCGGTGATTGTCTTCGAGGCGCTGCGCGGCGGCTCCTTCACGTCGACGCGTGGAATCGGCGTGTCGGGTTTCGGCACGGCGCCCAAATATTTGTCGATCCACGAGTCGAGCTGCTGCGGGTCGAAGTCTCCGGCGACGACGAGCGTCGCGTTGTCGGGACGGTAATACGTGGCGTGAAACTTCTGCACGTCCGCGAGTGTGGCCGAGTCGAGATCTTCGATGCTGCCGATCGTCGGGCGTTTGTACGGATGCACGGCGAAGGAGTCTTTGTCGATGTCGTACCCAAAGAGTCCGTAGGGCTGAGCAAGAACGCTCGTGCGGAATTCCTCCTTGACCACTTCGCGCTCCGATTTGAAGTTCGCTTCGTCGACGTTGAGCGAGCCCATTCGATCCGCTTCCGCCCACAACAGGGTCTGCAAGTAATTCGAGGGCAGCTCTTCGTAGTAAAAGGTCGTGTCGTCCCCCGTCTGCGCGTTGTTGTACCCGCCAACGTCTTCTGTTAGGCGGTCCATCATCTCCGCCTTCATGTGCGCGGTGCTCTTGAACATCATGTGCTCGAAGAGATGGGCGAATCCGCTGCGTCCCGACGGATCGTCCTTCGAGCCGACGTGATACCAGACATGAATGGCCACCGTCGGCGCGGAGTGCTCCTCAACCGCGATACGAAATCGGAGGAATCTTCAACGGCACTGCGGCCGCGCTGATCGCGACGAGCGCCGCGGCGATTGCGACTCCCCTCATCCGCCGCTTCGCGGCACCTTCTCCCGTGGGGAGAAGGCTCTCACCAACGATGGCCCGAAGGGCCGGGTGAGGGTCGTGCATCGCGTCAGATCATACAAAGCTCAGTCGAGCGGCTGTGCAACACCTCTGCGAATTGCTGCGTCGACAGCTCGGGCGAGGCGCCGCTCCTGCTCTACGCGACCGAGATTCCGTGCAACAGCCGCTCGGGCTTGATCGAGCAAAATGCTGTCGTGGCTTACGACCGTGTGGCCGCTCCGCCGCGCCCATACGAACTCATCGCCATATCGCGCCTGAACGGCTTTCAAGGCCTCGGCCGGCATTCCTTTGCCGAGCATCCACGTGACCTCATGATCGCGGAACACGTAGGAGTCTCCCCTCATCCGCCGCTGCGCGGCACCTTGGCCCCGCGCGCGAGGAGAAGGAAATAGGCGAGAGCCCTCGCCCCGCGACAGCGGGGAGAGGGTGACCCGCAGGGCCGAGTGAGGGGCGCGTTGAGCTCGCGAAAAGAACATATGTCTATGACGATACGATCGTCGCGTGGTTAGGTTGCCGCCCGAATCACAATCCCGCCGGTGATTCGTGGCAAATCCGCGGCCGACAATTCGAAGACAGCATTCGGCGTCCCCGCCGCAGCCCAGATTCGGTCGAAACGCAGGAGATCCTCGTCGATGAATGTTCGAATCGCAGTCGCGTGGCCGATCGGAGGCACTCCCCCCGATCGCGTAGCCGGTACGCGCGCGAACGAACTCAGCATCCGCTTTTTCGATGGCTTCTCCGATTGTGTTGCGACTCGAGGCGACGAAGTCAGCGATCGGCTTCGCATTTTCTGTCATCCCGAGCGTGAGCGAGGGAGCGGTGTGCGGCGGGTGTCACGATTCCGCCGCTGCGTACCACCCTTCCGCCCAGCTCCCTCGCGGAGCCTGCCCTGAGCGAGCGCAAAGCGTGAGCCGAAGGGCTCGGGATGACATGCAGGCTCATTCGTAGCGCAGCGCCTCGATCGGATTGAGTTCCGCCGCCCGTGCCGCGGGATAAATGCCGGAGACCAATCCAACCGTCACCGATACGAACGTGGAAAGGAAAAGCGATCCGAATGTGATCACGGTCGGCCAGCCGGCGTACGCGGCCACGATTTTCGCCAGCGCAATCCCGATGACGATTCCCGACAGTCCGCCGATCACGCTGATGGTGAATGACTCGATGACGAACTGCGCGCGGATGTCGCTCCGCCGCGCGCCGATCGCGCGCCGAATGCCGATCTCGCGCGTTCGCTCGAGCACCGATGCAAGCATGATGTTCATGATGCCGATGCCGCCGACGAGCAGCGAGATTCCGGCGATCGATCCCATGACGATGCTGAAAATGCGCTGCGTCTGCCGGCTCTGCTCCAGCAGCGCTTCCGGCACGACGATCTCGTAATCGTCAGCGGCAGCGTGCAATCGATCGATCAACGGCTCGATGACTCTTGCCGCCTCACGAGTCGAAACGCCTTCGCCCATCTGCACCAGCAGCTCATCGACTGGCGCATCCAGCGGATCGCGATCGAATTTGCGCATCGCCGTGGAGATCGGCATCCAAATCT
>QHVY01000154.1:3361-5643 GCA_003223695.1 Acidobacteriota bacterium | reverse complement strand
GGCGCGGCAGAAGGCGAGCATGTCGGCGAGAAGCGCATCGAGTGGCATGCCGAGAGCGTCGGCGATTTGCCGGTCGGTCATCTCGAGATCCGCGCCGACGAGACCGAGAACGTGAAGGAGCTTTGCGGCGGCGGAAGTGCGCTTCCTGTCGGTTTTTGCGCTCTTCCAGTCCGCGGTGGCCTTCTGATAGAGTGAGAGCAACTCTTTCGCAGAGACGAATGCATTGACCTCCGGCACGATCAGCAGGCGCGCCGAGGCGAAGAGCGACATCGTGCGATACGAATCGACAATTACCCCGAGGTCGGTGCCGGGCTCGAAGGATTCAATGGCGATGTTCGGGTTCGCTGCGACGATCGCGTCGCGGATGTCGTGGAAGGCGCGTTGGGAAAGAAACTCGCTGGAGCCGCCGACCAAAATCACGCGCGGAGGAATCTTCTCCGCGATTTGGGAGAGGACCGTGTTTAACGGCTTAGGCATAGGAACGAGGAACGAGGAATGTTGAATGTTGAATGTTGAATGTTGAATGTTGAATTACAGCATCATTTAACATTCAACATTTAACATTCAACATTCCCGCATCCCTGTTGAATTACGAAAGAAGCCCTTTTTCCTGCAGCTCCTGACAATCAATGCAGAACGGTGTCCAGGGCACTGCCGACAGCCGCTTGTCGCCGATTTCATTTCCGCAGTTGGTGCAGACGCCGAAGCTATCCTCTTTGATCCGATTGAACGCCTCTTCGATCAGCATGAGCAGATTGCGCTCGCCGTCCGAGAGAGAGAAATTGAGCTCTTTCGAATACGCGCTGGCCGCCTTGTCAGCGAGGTCTTGAATTCCGTCGTCCGGCAGCGCGTTTCCGGCCGCCTTATCCCGCTCGTACGAATCCAGCAGCTCGTGCTGCTTTTTCCGCAGAGCGTCGATGAATGTCTGATAGGGATTCGTTTTGGTCTTGGTTCGTGCCATGTTAGAACCGGCTCTCCTTACTTGTGATACGAAATGTTCCGCATCAACGTACACGCTCGATAAATCTGTTCCAGAAGCATGACTCGGGCGAGCTGATGGGGAAGCGTCATCGCGGACAGGCTCAACAGCAGATCAGCCCGTTTCCGAACGGACTCGGCGAGCCCGACATCCCCTCCCAGCACGAACGTGACGCCATGAGGCTGCTCTATCGTCAATCGCTCGAGCCACTTCGCAAACTTCAAAGAATCCATCGGCCGCCCCCTCTCATCCAGAACGACCGTGTAACCCGACTCCGGGATCGCTGCCATCAGGCGCGCGGATTGGGCGCGCATGATAGACGCATCGTCCGTGCCTTGTCTACCGCGCTCAGCCGTGATCTCCTTCACCTCAACGGGATAGAAATGTTTGATTCGATTGAGATAACGATCGATGACGGCGCCGAGCTCAGCGTCCGCAATAGAACGGGGCCATAGGAACCGAAATTTCATAGGATTCGGACGTGAATATACCAACCGTGGCCGCGATTCTTTTCGCCACTTGGCCGCAATTTGGACGTGATGCGGCTCACACCGGTAGCACGACTGTCGCCGCGCAGCCCTTCCAGACGGTCCTCGCTTCGGTAGTGATGGACCCCTTCGTGAGCGCCGAGCTCGCGTATTACGGAACGGATCTTTACGTTCACTATGCGGCACCAATCATCGACGGCGATGATGTTTTCGTCGAGGTGAAGGGCGGCACATTCACTCCCGGCAATTGGTCGACACAAACATGGGGAGTGAGAGCGCTGCGCTGGCAGGGAAACCGTCTCGTCGAGCGCTGGACAGTGACAAGCGACTGGCAGCCGGTTCCATTCACGGGCGGGGGCGTGGGTCCATTTTTCGAGCCGGTGTTTCAGCCGATTCTGGCAAACGGTTTTCTTTACATGCCGGGATCGGGATCGAGTGTGCTGCGGGTAAACCGCGACACCGGTGCGATCGTCGACCGCCTTAGTCCAGGCTCGCCGCCGCCAAACAGCAGAGACTTCATCAGCGGGCCGCTCGTCGCCGATGCCACCGGAAACATTTACTACAACGTTCTGGTGCTCCTCGCGACGAGCAATCCGTGGATCGTCGACATCCCGAACGGCTGGCTCGTGAGAATCGCGCCGGACGGAACGACGAAGGTCGTCACTTACAGCAGCATCGTCACCGGTGCGCCCACGCCGACCGCGCGATGTCGAGGAGTGTTTGCCGACACCGACTTGCCGTGGCCGTCATCGCCGGCCGCAATTCCGCCGAGCGTCACGTGCGGATCGCAACGCCCCGGACTAAACGTCGCGCCG
>QHVY01000154.1:0-3326 GCA_003223695.1 Acidobacteriota bacterium | reverse complement strand
GATCTGACGCCAAAGTGGACCGCGTCGCTTCGCGACCGTCTCAATGACGGCTGCAATGTCACGTTGCCGCCAAACGGCACGCCCGGCGGATGCAACGCCGGCGCGTTCCCGGGCGTCGATCCCGCCGACAACACAAATGGCGCCGGACGTGTACACGACGACTCGAGCTCTTCGCCAATGATCGCCCCGGACGGCAGCGTGTTCTACGGGGCGTATACGCGTTACAACTATTCGCAAGGCCACCTCATGCACTTCTCCGCGTCCGGCGTTTACCTCGGTTCATTCAAATTTGGGTGGGACGTGACTCCTGGGATTTATCAGCGCAATAATTCGTACATAATTATCATAAAAGATAATCACTATCCGCTGAGGTCGTACTGCGACAATCCGACGTTTTGCCCGAACGTCCGGCCCGCGGGTGATCCGCAGGGCTACTTCGTCACTGCTCTCAACCCAACGCTGCAGGTTCTATGGTCGACGCCGAGTCCGACTGGATTCGAGTGGTGCATCAACGGGCCGGCGATCGACGGCAACGGCGTCTCGTACATCAACAGCGAAGATGGCTTTCTCTACGCGATCAATCCCGACGGCTCGCTGCGTCAATCCATCAAGCTCACGGAAGCGATCGGTCAGGCGTATACGCCGGTGGTCATCGACGACCACGGGCGCGTATACGCGGAGAAGGCCGGTACGGTGTTCGTGGTCGGCGGACCGCTGCGCCTGCGCGCGGTGAGGAGGTAGGAGAGCGGGCGTCTCGCCCGCAGCGGGCGCGCGTCTCGCGCGCTCGCCATCAGTCGCCGGGCGTGACGCCCGTCGACTGCGGCCGGGACGGCCGCTCTCCTACTCGATGCCGTACTTGCGCCGCTTCTCCAGTAGCGTCTTGCGGTTGATGCCCAGGATTTCGGCGGCGCGGGAGTAGTTGTTGCGCGTCTGCCGCAGCACCTCGCGAATGTAGCGCGCTTCGAGCTGCTCGAGCGTCCACTGCTGCTCGGCCGCGGATTCCACCGGATCGCTCGTGAACGACGGCAGTGCATTCGGTGTGATCACGTCCGTTTCTTCGAGCAGCACTGCGCGATCGATCGCGTTGCGCAGCTCGCGGATGTTTCCCGGCCATCGATGCTCCATGAGCATTTGCATCGCCGCGTCATCGATGCCGTGCTTTCGCCGCGCGACAAACATTCGCGCGAGCTGCGGGATGTCTTCGCGGCGCTCGCGCAGCGGCGGAATCGTCAGCGTCACCACGTTGATGCGATAGAGCAGATCATTTCGCAGCGACTCAACGGCGGTGCTCGAGGAGGAAACGATGCGTGCGTCGAACGAGATCGCTTCATGTCCGCCGAGGCGCGTGAAGCTCTTGTCCTGGATGGCGCGCAACAATTTCGCCTGCAGGTTCGCTGTCAGCGAGGTCACGGCGTCGAAGTAAACCGTGCCGCCGTGTGCCATCTCCAACTTGCCTGCCTTTCGTGCGACGGCGTCAGTGAAAGTGCCCTTCTCGAATCCGAAGATCTCCGCTTCGAAAAGATCGGCCGGAATCGCGGCGCAGTCGATGCGCACGAGCGGCTTCTCCCGCCGTTTCCCGCACGAATGGATCGCCTCGGCGAAATAGTCTTTGCCGACGCCCGATTCGCCGAGGATGAAGACGTTGACGTCGTGATCGAGAACCTTCTCGACCGTCTGCAGGAGCGCTCGCATCGAATCGTTCTTCGTGCGAACGAAATCCTTCAGCTCAGGATGTTTTTTTGCGGCGGGCATTCCGCGGCACTTCTGCTTCTCCGGCGAACTCCGCAGTCACGTTTGGCGCGTCACCCCATAGCCTCTCCAGGCCGTAATAGCGCCGGCACTCTTCGGTGAAGATGTGAAAAATGAAGTCGCCGAAGTCGACAAGAATCCAGCGGCCGGGCGTCGCCCCTTCAACAAGCAGCGGTTTTACGCCTTCATCCTTCCGCACCTTCTCGAGCACGGAATCCGCGATCGCCTGCGTCTGCCGCTCGTTGTTCGCCGAACAGAGGACGAAGTAGTCGGCGATCGATGTCAGCTCGGCGACGGCGAGGACGTCGAGGTCAAAAGCTTTCTTATCGACTGCTGCGGAGACGGCGGTTCGAACGCGCTGCTGAATGGGATCGGTCATGTGCCCTCTTTATATAACCGGTAGTGGTCAATGTAATGTGACACTGCGGGATCGACCAGTGTGTCAATCGGCTGGCCCGATTTGACGCGGCTGCGGATGTCAGTGGACGAGATGAGAACGGCGGGGTTCTCGGCATACACGAGCCGGCCCGCGGTGACTCGCTCTGCCAACTCGGGTGCGGGCGTAGGTCCTCCGCGAGCGAGGACGACAAATCGCGCGAGTGCGAACAGCCGCTCGGGATGTTTCCAGTCGAGGAGTTGCGAGGTGTTGTCCTCCCCGATGATCCAATCGAACGTTGCGCCTGGATAAATCTCGTGAAGCTCCTGCAGCGTTTCGACGGTGTACGAAATGCCTCCCCGCTCGAGCTCAATCGGCGAGACGTAAATCGATTCATGATCGCGCGTCGCGAGAACTGCCATCGTGAATCGATGATAACCGGACGTGCCGGCCCGATCGGCTTTGAACGGCTGTCGCCATGCAGGAATGTAAATCAGGCGATCCCACTGCATGTCGCCGCGGATCGCCAGAACCGGCTCGAGGTGGCCGCGATGAAACGGATCGAAAGTTCCGCCGCAGACGCCGATGTTCATGCGCGAGCCGAAAGGGCGACCTCCTTTTCCTGCTGCAGCCTCACGATTGACGCCAGCTTTCGAACAAACTCGCGAACGCCGTCGCCGGTCACCGCCGAGATCTCGTGATAGTCGTAGCCGTGTCGATCGGCATACGCGCGAAGCTTTGCGCTGTTGGAGGCAATCGCTGAGTCGAGTTTGGATCCGCAAATCATGCGCGGTTTTTCTGCGAGCATCTTCGAATGAAGCTCGAGCTCGTGCGCGACCACTTCCGCATCGTGATCAGGATGTTCGTTGGCTGACAAATCAACGAGATGAACAAGCATGGAGCAGCGCTCGACGTGGCGGAGGAATTCGTGTCCGAGGCCGTGGCCTTCATGAGCGCCTTCGATGAGGCCGGGAATGTCGGCAACAACGAATGTCTGATCATCAACGCTGACGACGCCGAGGTTTGGAACGAGCGTGGTGAACGGATAGTCGGCGATTTTAGGTTTCGCGGCGCTGATCACCGAGATCAACGTCGACTTGCCAGCGTTCGGCAGACCGACGATGCCGACATCGGCGATCAGCTTCAACTCGATGAATAGCTCGCGCTCTTCACCGATGTCACCCGGCTGCGCAAATCGCGG
>QHVY01000153.1 GCA_003223695.1 Acidobacteriota bacterium | reverse complement strand
AGCGATATTGCGCTCACGCGGTGTCTCGGCTGATTCCTCGATGAACATCTGCGTACTAATGTACTGCCAAGAGGCTGCCAGCGCGTGCCGAGGTAGAATCGAATCGTGGATGAGGAGCTGAACGCCAGGTTCGACCAGGTCCTTCGCGAAATCGCCGAGACCCGGAAGGATCTGCGCGCCGAAATGGCCGACATGGGGAAAGGTCTCCGCGGCGAAATGGCCGAAATGCGGGATGACCTCCGCGACGAAATGGCCGAGACGCGGCAAATGCTCGCTCTGGAAATCATCAACACTCGGCAAAGCTTCACGGAGCGAATCGATGGCGTGGAACAGAAACTAGACTCATTTCGGGACGAGACTCAGGCAAACTTTGACGAGGTATATCGCCGTCTAGAGCGACTCGAATCGGAGTATTACGCGATCTCGGCGGCTCTAATCCGTGTAGAGAAAATGATTTCCGAGGAACCCTCCGATCGAGAAGAGCTCAAGAGGGAAGTGGAAGATCTCAAGTCGCGACTGGCGGCGCTCGAGAAAAAGCTGGCCGATCTCGAACGCGATCTACGCGACGATCACGACGCCTGAGGATTACTCAGCCGGCGTGATGCTGACAAACCGGCCGCGGTCGCCCTTGTCGTCGTACTGCACGATGCCGTCGACCTTCGCGTAGAGCGTGTGATCGCGGCCGACGCCGACGTTCTTGCCCGCGTAGAACTTCGTTCCACGCTGGCGCACGAGAATCGATCCGCCGGTGACGAACTGTCCGGCGAAGCGCTTCACGCCGAGCATTGTCGGCTGCGAGTCGCGGCCGTTGCGCGACGAACCCTGTCCTTTTTTGTGAGCCATTGCCTACCCCTTGATCGAATCAATGCGAAGCTCGACCATGTCCTGCCGATGCCCGTGCGTCCGTTTCGTGTGATTCTTTCGGCGCTTCTTCCTGAACACAACGATCTTGTCGCCGCGAGATTCCCGGAGAATGGTGGCCGAAACCGTGGCACCGTTGATCGTCGGTGAACCGACTTTCGGCTTGTCTCCGCCGATCATGAGCACTTCTTCGAACGTGACTTTGTCGGCGCGCAGATCCTTCCGGGTCTCGGCGATTTCGCGAAGGACCTGGTCGAACCTGGCGTTCAGCTCCTCATCCACGATTCGATTCTACCTCGGCACGCGCTGGCAGCCTCTTGGCAGTACATTAGTACGCAGATGTTCATCGAGGAATCAGCCGAGACACCGCGTGAGCGCAATATCGCTGCG
>QHVY01000152.1 GCA_003223695.1 Acidobacteriota bacterium | reverse complement strand
GATATTCAGCCGGATCGTTTCTCGTGGGCCGCTGACCGCTCGACTGACGGCGGCAAGACGTGGACGAAGAATTTTCAAACGATCGAGGCCCGCCGGGCCGCTCCTCACCAGTGACCGCTCCCCACCCACCCCTCGGGCAGTTTTACGGCGCGCCTCATGATCGCGAGCGGTTCGTCAAAGATCTATTTGACGGCAGCGCGCCCTGGTACGACTGGGCAATCACCTTTTTCTCGTTCGGATCCGGCAACTGGTATCGACGGCAGGTGCTCGCCCGCGCTGGACTCAGCAAAGGCGATCGCATTCTTGATATTGCGACGGGAACGGGAGTCGTTGCGCGGGAAGCACTCGCGATCACTCCTTCGGTAGTTGGACTCGATCCGAGTATCGGGATGCTCGTCGCGGGGCGCGAGAAGGCGCCTCTGACCAACGTTCAGGGCAAGAGTGAGCTGCTGCCGTTTCGCGATGCGTCGTTTGATCTGATCACCATCGGCTTCGCCTTGCGTCATTTCGCTGATCTCGACGGCGTCTTCCGCGAATGCGCGCGCGTGCTACGGCCGAACGGAAAGCTTCTGATCCTCGAGATCACCGCTCCGCGATCCCGGCTCGCCCGCTCACTCCTCGGCATTTACATGGGTGGAATGGTTCCCGCCGCCGCCGCGATCATCACGCGTCACGCACGAGTTGCGAGAATGCTTCGCTACTACTGGGCGACGACGCGCGACTGCGTCCGCCCGGAGGTGATTCTCTCGGCGATGCGCAGCGCGGGCTTTCGCGACGAGCGGCGAGACGTCGACCTGGCGATCTTCAGCAAATACTCGGCGATTATTCCGGCGATGCCTGCGCGGCCTGCTTCTGTTTCTCGCGAAGCCTGTCGATCTGAATCTGCAGGAACTCGCGCAAGGACGGCTCCTGTTCCGGCGGAATCGGATTGAACTGAATCGCCGAGCGGAACACGTACTCCGGCGCCGAGCCGCCGCGCCGCACCTGCACTGTCGAGCGCAGCACTTGACACGGGATGTAAAACCCGCCGTAGCTCGGAAAAATCAACGTGCTCGAGCTCCCCGCTTTGATCGGCGAGCGATGAATGACCGCGGCGCCGCTCATCGAGAGATCGATCAACTCTCCAGCGATTTCAGAGAGCTGCACGGGAATGGATGCGGTGGTGTAGCGCTCCGATCGGCGGCGCTCGCGGCCAGAGGCCATGCAGGAATAGTAGCGCGGTTTCGAGTTGCAAGCTTTCAACGTGGCGCCGGCTCTCAGCCGGCGCGGAGCCGACTGAGAGTCGGCTCTACGTTGTCTCGCGAGACCTCACAACCTCGGCTTCATTCGTTCAAGAAAGTCGTGCGCGATCTTCGCGCCAGCGTACTCGGCGGGACCGGCGCTCTCGGCGATGACGCCGAATGCGATTTTCGGTTTGTCCACAGGCGAGAAGGCCATGATCAACGCCTCGAGCCCTTCCTTGCGATCGCCGGCGGTTCCGGTCTTCATCGCCAGCGACAGCCCTTCGACCGGCGCGCGGCGGCCAGTGCCGCGCGCCTCGCTGGCCACCGCTTGCATCGCGCGAATCATTCGCTCAGCTGCCCAAGCGGTGGCGATGCGTGTTCGGCCTTGCTGCGGCGGCAACGCGACGATCTCGCCCAGAATCGAGCGGCGCTCGCGGAGGAGCCGCGGAGTGGTCAGCACGCCGCGATTGGCCATCATCGAGGCGAGCATCGCCAGATGCATTGCGTTGATCTGGGCATGCTCCAATCCGATTGCCAGAAAGGCCGTTTCGAAATGATTGAAAACCTGACCAGTCGTGCGCCCGAGCGGGACCTGGAAGATGCCGAGGTTTGCTTGAGCATTGAAGCCGGCAGAGGTCATGAAGCGCATCAGTCGATCGCGGCCCAGTCGCAGGCCGATATCGGCGAAAAAGACATTGCAGGAGACGGCGAGCGCGTCATCGATGCTTTCCAAACGTCCGTGACCCTGCGGCACCCAGTCGCCGAAGCGGCGGCCGTCAATTTCCAGGAAGCCGTTGCAGAAGTACGGGAACATCGCATCGACATTCATGCCGCTGCTGAGCGCATTGAGGCCGGTGAGCACCTTGACGACTGAGCCGGCCTCATATTCGCTCTCCAGCGCCCGATCGAATTTCGTGCCGCTGTTGGCAATCGCGAGAATCTCGTTCGTCTGCGGATCGATCGCCACGAGCGAGCCGCGGAAATCGCCCAACGCAGCCAGCGCCGCCTTCTGCACGAACGGATCGAGCGTCGTTTCGATCGTCGCGTTCGGGCCGAGCTGATCGACATGAGCGCCAATCGTCAGCGCTCCGGCGTCGCGATCGATGATCGGGGCGAAGTCGGGATCGACGGCAATGACCGTGTTTGTCGCCGGGTGATAGAGGGCGATCGCGCCATTCGCACGGTCGAGCACGTACGGCGACGGCAGCCCGCGCTTTCGCTCGTTGATTTCTGCGCGCAAACGCTCGTACTTCTGCTTGTCGACATTCGCCGCGTTGATTCTGGCAAACGTGAGTGCGGCCGCCTCGCTCTGAGTCGTCGCCGCCTGCGCCGCGGCACGGTAGAGCAGCACTTCGTCATCGTCGCTTCGTTCGCGCGATGCGTTGTCGTACGCGAGGAAGTCGGCATAGCGTCCGCGCGCGAAGAGGTGTCGCGCGACTTCAGGTTTGCCGATCGCCGGAAACCACACGCTGCCGATCGCGGCGAGGTGCGGTCGGGCGGCGGCCTCATTCCCGGCTGTCAGAAACGCAGCGGCGAGGAGTTGCTGATACTCCGACGGCCACAGATGCAACTCTGACCACCGTTCCGCAGTGCCGATCGCTTCGGCGTTCCTGCCGGCGCGCCAGTCGGCGCGAGCGTTGATGAGCGGCATCCACGCCACCGCGAAAAGCAGCGCGGTCAACATCGCAAGGGCGATGAGCAGCGGTCTCACGCAGGAATGATAACCACGCGATCGCCGCGACTGAGCTGCAGTAGTGCCGCGGCGCTAGCTTGCGGCGCCGAGATTTCGACGCAGCCGGCCGACCCGACAATCAGAAATGGGCCGTTGCCCGTGTACGTCGACGACATGCGGCTCACGGTCTTTTGCCGCGCCTGAAGAACGAATGATGTGAACGGAATCCGCGCGCTCTCGACATCGGTGATCAGATTTCCGAAGCGATCGACGGCGACAATCGTTCCTTCGGCGCGCTTGCGATCGTAGGTCGGCGGATCGTAGTCGATACGCACGAGGTTATCGATGCGCGGTCCGAGCTGCTCCATCGACAAACCGTTCGCCAGCGCGGCGGCGACAGGTGCGAATCGATCCCGCCCGTGAAATGTCGTGCTCCCATCGGGCAGGAACAGCGATTCATTTTCCACCGCGTGCGCGATGCCGATCACGAATGTGAGCACACCATTATCGGGCGCAAGAAAGAACGTTCCGGCAGAATCGATGGCCACCATGCGCCGCGATGTGCCGACGCCTGGATCGATCACGACGGTGAAGATCGTGCCGTCGGGCCAGTAGCGGACGATCGGCCGCAGATAGAACGCCGCCTCCCAAATGTCGAATGGCGCGATCTCATGCGTACAGTCGAGGATCGGTGCGTCGGTGCGGGAGGCGATCACCCCTTTCATCGCCGCCACATACGGATCGCGCGTGCCGAAATCGGTGACGAGGGCAATGCGTCTCATGGTTGGCCGTTGGCCGATCGCCGTTGGCCGAGGTTAGTCTCATCGTTGGCCGTTGGCCGATCGCCGTTGGCCGAGGTTAGCACGTCGGCGAACGGTCAACGGCGAACGGTCAACGGCGAACGGTCAACCGATCGACTAGCGGTCAACGGCGAACGGTCAACGGCGAACGGTCAACGGCGAACGGCCAACTATACTGTCGCCGTGTTCGCCACCACCCACCCGCCCGCGCAGCGCCTGCTCGTGTTCGCGCGCCTCCCCGAGCTCGGGAAAGTGAAAACGCGACTGGGCCAGGCGATCGGCGCAGAGAAGGCGCTCGCCGTTTACGAGGCGATGCTGCGCGACTTGCTGCAATCGATCGGCACTTCGAATGAAGAGACGGAGATCGAGATTTTCTGGGCGCCCACGGACGGCGCAAATGGCGAGGCGCTCCGCCGCGCGTTCGATGATCACGCGCTCGCCATGCAGAGCGGCGCGACGCTCGGCGATCGTCTGGCGATGGCATTCTCGGAGCGATTTTTCTTTCATCGCACGCAGAAGATCGTCGCCATCGGCGTCGATGATCCGCGCCTCACGCGCGAGATTGTCGATCACGCGTTCGCTCTACTCGAATCGTGCGACTGGGTAATCGGTCCGGCGGACGATGGCGGCTACTACCTGATCGGCTGCCGGGGAGCGGTGTTCATCTCGGAGATCTTTCGGGACATCCCATGGGGCAGCAGCGCGGTTCTTCAGCGCACACTCGATCGCATCGGCGACGCGCAGAACACGGTGGCAATTCTGCCGTCACGATACGACATCGACGTCATCGAAGATCTGCAGCGATTTGCGCGCGAGAACATCGATGCCGACGGCGAGCTTCCACGGCTCTTGCGCGAGTGGGGAATGGCCGCATGACTGAGAAATTTCAAATTTCGAATGAAAAATTAAAAATTCGAAACGCTGACTCTGTTTTCATTTTTCATTTGAAATTTGAAATTCGAAATTTCTTCTTATGAAGATTCTGACCGCAGAGCAAATGCGCAACGTCGATCGCCGGGCGACCGACCGCTTCGCCATTCCCTCTCTCGTCTTGATGGAAAACGCGGCGATGGCGGTGGTCGACGCGATCTTCGAGCATTACCCGAATTGCGAGCGCGTTTCGATTTTCTGCGGCACAGGGTCGAACGGCGGCGACGGACTGGCGGTGGCGCGGCATCTCGAGAATCGTGGCGTCGTGCCGTCGGTGTTCATCATCGGCGATCGCTCCAAGTTCGCCGGCGACGGAGCGGCGAATCTCACGATTTGTGAACGGCTCTCGTTACCAATGTATCAAGTTACCAACATAGATTCGCTGAACAATGCGCTGGTTCTGGCCTCCGATGCCGATGTGGTCGTCGATGCCATTTTCGGCACCGGGCTCAATCGCGCTCCGGATGGCATCTACGCTGAAGTGATCCGCTCCATCAACGAGCTCGCGCTTCCAATCGTCGCCGTTGATGTGCCGAGCGGCGCGAACGCTTCCTCTGACGAACCGTTCGATCCATGCGTGCAGGCGGCGGTGACAGTTACATTCGCGGCGCCGAAGATATGCCACATCTTCGAGCCGGCGGCGACCTTTTGCGGCGAGGTCATCGTCGCCGACATCTCCATTCCCGACGCGGCAATTCAGGACGAGAACGTTACGCTGGCGCTCACCACGCCCGCCGACGTCCGCCCGCACATCGCCCCGCGGCTGGCGAGCACACACAAAGGCACGTACGGGCACGTCGGCATCGTCGCCGGATCGCCGGGCCGCACCGGCGCGGCGGTGATGTGCGCGCGAGGCGCGATTCGCACCGGCGCTGGTTTGGTTACTGTGGGCACCGACCCCGAAGCGGCGAAGCTGGTGAATGCCGGCTCGATCGAGTCGATGACCTATCCGCTGGAGACCGCGTGGTCGCGTCCCGAAGTCACGAAATTTCTGCAAAAGAAGGATGCGGTGCTCGTCGGTCCCGGTCTGCGCGATGATGAGGAAAGCTACGCGTTCGTGCGCGACATCATCAACGGAATCGAGCAGCCGCTGGTCATCGATGCCTCCGGGCTGAACGCATTCGCCGGCCGCGCGAAAGAGATCAATCCGAAAAACCGGCCGCGCATCATCACCCCTCACCCTGGCGAGATGGCCCGCCTCCTCGGAATCGAAACCAGGGAAGTCGTCGCCAATCGAATCGAAATCGGACATCAGACTCTCATCGCCGATCTCGAAGGTCACGTGAATGTGAATCCGACGGGAAATCCTGGCATGGCCAGCGGGGGCATGGGCGACGTGTTAGGCGGAATGATCGCCGCGTTTCTCGCGCGTGGAATCGATCCGTTCGATGCCGCGTGCGCGGCCGTTTACCTG
The DNA here is from genome assembly GCA_003223695.1 of Acidobacteriota bacterium. Taxonomy (GTDB): domain Bacteria; phylum Acidobacteriota; class Thermoanaerobaculia; order Gp7-AA8; family Gp7-AA8; genus Gp7-AA10. Next base: position 6,005 of record QHVY01000152.1, on the reverse strand, counting down.
CACGGATTCGCGGGCGATCTGCTCAAAGAGGAAATGGGCGACACGGGCCTCGCGGCGTTGGACCTCGCGGAGCGGATCCCGGCGGCGATTCAGCGTCTGCGCGGGACCGACCACGCGGGACAACATTAAAAGGATCATTAGTAGATCGAGTCGAACCGATCGGCTGTTAGATCGTTCTCACCACATGTGATCTGGATGATCTACGGGAGGATCGATTGATTGCCGCATAATTTGGTGTTAGGCCGACGACAACGTCGTGAGATCGATTGCCAGACTGCAACGTTGAACGAACACCAGTCGCCGCCGCTGAGTGAATCGCACAAATGCTTCTAGCAATCGGCATCGTCGCTTGGCTCGTTCTGTTTGTTTTCGCTCTGCGCGGCGCGCGATGGGCTTATACGATTTTCGTGATCCTCGCGTTTGTGTGGATCCCGGCGCGCACCGGTTTTCACCTCCACCGACCCCCGTGCGAAATACGGTTTACGTTCGACCTAGCTCTCAATTCGCTCATGAAGTACAAGCACATTACCCTATGGGGCGCGTTCTTTCTGATGACGTGGGTCCAATTTCGGCGCAATCGTTATGCACTACTCATCGCGGCGATAGCGACAATCGCTGTCGGCATCCTCATTGAACTCGAGGAAGGCGCAACCGGGACGGGTTATTGCCGAGCCACCGATCTGATGCCCGACGTCGTCGGCGCGCTGATCGGCGCAGTTATCGCCACGCTCTGGCGAAGGCGTGACGCGAAAGCAGTACCACCCCCGCCAGTCTGAACGCGCAATTCATGCTGGAACGCGCGGCCTAACTCCGGTTAGCAGCGGACGCGGTGCCGTTCGATGGCCCGGCGCTCCCGCGCCTCGGTCATCGTAAACTTCTCAGGTCTCGGCTTCGGCACGCGGAGGCACCGCGCCGCTTCCATGAGAAGGCCGGTTGAAGTCAAGCCGCGGCAGCGGCTTCGCACTGCAGTTGTTTTTCTTATCTCGGATTCGTCTTCCGTCGTGACCAGGCTTCCATTCGCACTCTTCATGAGCTCAGTCGTGGGCTCGGTGCATGCTGAGGTCCGTCCCTGAGCGGCCGCTGCAATCTGAAACCCGGTTTTCGCGGCAGATTGTTGCGGTGAAATCGCCGCGCTCCAAGCGGCGCGTCGCAGTCGGCCGGACAGGGCATCGACAGGAACGGAATCGTTGCTGTTTTTCTCCTTTGCTGCTCGTTTTTCGTTCTCGTTGTTTCGCTACGCGGCAATCTGGCGGCGAAGAGTGTTGTAGAGAGGCTCGTACATGCCGCGAGTCACCCAGAGGCGGTGCAACAGCACGGCGAGTTTGCGAGCAACAGCGACCACCGCTCGCTTCTTGCTGTTTTTCCCTCCGCGAGCGGCAATTGCCAGCCCGTGTCGGCGTAGATCGCAATCGGGACCGAATGGCCCGAGAATGTATTGTGCGGATCCGACTAACAGTCGGCGGCAGTAATGGTCTCCCTCTTTGCTGATGGGCATCTGCGGCCGGCGTTCTCCTGAGTCGTCTTTTGCCGGCACGAGGCCGAGCCAGGCTCCGATGCTGCGGCTGTGCCGGAATCGATGCGGATCATCGACGGTGAGCATGAAAGCCAGTCCGGTGAGGGCGCCCACGCCTGATACCTGGCGGAGCGTCGCAACGTCCGGGTGCTCGACTGTTGCGAGATGTTCGATAGCGCGATCGTACTCGCCGATCTGACGAGAGAGGCTTTCGATCACATCGAGCAGCGGCCTCAGCGCTGCCTCGAGCATCGTCGGCATCGCTGCTGTCGCCTTGCGAGGCAACGCAGCGGGGCCGCATGTCGGAAGACGCTTGCCAAACGACTTCACCACACCGCGTATGTGATTCGCCAGACGCGTTCGCGTCGTTACCAGCACGTCACGGGCTCGAAGCAGCTCGAGATCGACTTGCGAGTGCTCGCTGCGATGGCGGATCTCCTCGAGCAGCTGTCGATCCATCCGTGCCACTCGCGCGAGCGATCGGGCATCCACGCGGTCGTCTTTGCGCCGGTTTTCGTAGATGAATCGCAGCTTTCGAGAGTTCGCCACGATCACTTCATGGCCAAGCGATTCGAGTAACCGGCTCACCCACGGCGAGTGCGCACCGGTCTCGATGGCAATCGTTTTTCGTCCGACACCGCCAAAGGTCTTCTCGAAGCTCGCGGCGTCGGTGCCCAGACGAAACTCAGCGACGATCGCCGCCTCATCATCGATGGCGCAGCACTGACTCGAGCGGTCGCTCAGATCGATTCCGATGGTGCTCACACGATCCCACCACGTCCCCAACGTTTCACTTCGCTGCGTTCTTTTTCTGCTGATAGACTTCGCCATGGCCAATCTCCTTTCTTGTGCCTCGAGCACGTTGATCGTTGCAGCGCATTTTGATGCGACTGCGTCGGGAGGTTGGCCTTCTCATCTCATCTGAAACCAAGATCCGTTAGGCGGACAGCAAACGACGAGTGAAAAAACTTCAAACTGCGTTCGTGACGATTGGCATCCTCGCGCATGTTGGATTCTGGGTATTCGAAATCGGAACCAGCAGACATGCAGGGCCATGGCTTTGCGGAGAGATTACTTGCTGGATTCTCATCGTCGTTGACTTGCCAGTGACATGGGGTTCTTTGACTATCGGGTCGGTCTGGTGGGGAATGGTCGCCGCAGGGTTTTCAACGTTGTCGCTCTTCTCGCCGTCGCCGTTGTCAGCCCGGTTCGGCGAAGATTTGTTGCCGCACTCCGTGTTCCACGACCTGTCCGCATTCTTTCAGTTGCATGGTTCGCGACGAGCATCTTCGCGGCGACTCTGGCCACGCTAGCCGTTCTGCCGTGTCTGCACCAACTCTGAACACGTTGATCTCCAGGTCTGGAGACCGGGGCGAGAAGCTGCCGCCTAACTCGCCGCGCAGCAACCGACGCCGCCCGCTGCGTGGCCCGGCGCTGCCGCGCCCCTGAATGCTACGGCGCTGAGGCGATCGTTTCGGCGTGCTTGTGGCTCCTGGCCGCGGCGACTCTTGGTTTCCCTGAGCGCTCCGTGGGGGACATCGCACCCTAACTCGCGGCCAACGCTCGGGTTGCGCGGGAACACACAAACGACATCCCGGTGCATTGCCGGTCGGCCGAATCCCTCCCATCGTGAGCGCATCAAAAGGAGGGAGCCATGATTTTTCGTATCCGTTCCGCATCATTCCTACTCACTGTTCTGTTCGTTTCCGCGTCGGCGATGGCGCAAAACGCCGTCACCGACTGGAACACCATCGCGTCGCAGACGATCATCGCCCGCGGCGGAAAAAGCGGCGGTGCAATCGGTGTCTGGTTCGCGTATTCCGCGATCGCGACGTACGACGCCGTGAACTCGATTCGGCAGCAATACCAGCCGTTCTACTATGCGGAGCCCGGTCCGGCCGGCGCATCAGAAGCTGCGGCGGCGGTTCATTACTTTCCGGCTCAGCAGACGATCCTCGACTCGGCATTGCAAGATTCACTGACGAAGATCACCGATTCCGATTGGGCCAAAGACGCCGGCGTCGATGTCGGTGAAGCAGCTGCCGCCGCGCTCATCGAAGCACGCGCGAACGATGGTCTCGAAGCGAATGTCCCGTTTGTTCCTGGCAGCGGTCCGGGAGTCTGGCAGCCGACCTCGCCCACTCCGCCGCAGACCCCGTGGCTTGGTGTGATGCGGCCGTTCACAATGAACAGCGCATCGCAGTTTCTGCCGGACCCACCACTGGCCCTTACGAGTGATCAATGGATATCGGACTACAACGTCGTGCGCGAGCTCGGCCGCGTCGACAGCACTGCGCGCACGGCAGCGCAGACTGAGATCGGACTTTTCTGGACCGAGAACACGGCGCAGCAATATGCACGCGTGTTCACAAATCTCGCGACGTACTACCAACTCGACGTATTGGAGTCGAGCCGCTTGCTGGCGCTCCTCTGGACCGGATTTGCTGATGGGGCCATCGGCGTCTACAACGCAAAATACACTTATGCGTTCTGGCGGCCTGTGACGGCGATTCGCGCCGGCGGCGGCAATGAGAATCTGATCGCCGATCCCTCGTGGACACCTCTCGGCGTGACACCGAATCATCCTGAGTACCCGGCGGCGCATGGCTCCGTCACCGGCGCGATCACGACGTTGCTCGACGACTATTTCGGCACGCGCGCCGTGCACATCGTGGTGGACAGCCGCGCGTTCAAGGACGGGATCCACACGCACGTTTTCGAAGACACGCGCGACCTGGCCGACGAGGTGTATTGGGCGCGCATCTATGCTGGATTTCACTACCCGCAGTCAGTCAAAGTGGGTCAGGACTTAGGCAAGGTCATCGCCCAACATCTGTTTGCAACGAAATTCCGGCGACCACGCCTCCCTCGCGGTTTTCAATTGCGGTGAGCAAAATCGCGCGACTCTCAATGAGAGTCGCGCGACACCGGCAAGCCGATGCGCTGCAGCAGCGCGTTGAACCGCGGATCGTCACGGAGAGTGTCGAACTCCGGTTGCGCGTTCAGCATGGTCACGAGGGAATCGCGATCCTCGTTGGCTTTCTCCAGCCAGGCGAACGCCTGATCTCGATCGCCCAATCCGGTGTACACGAGCGCCACAGCCCAGGGATCGACGTAACGTGACTTTTCTTTCAACAGCTCCTGAAGAATGCTCCTGGCGCGCCCCGTGTCACCGGAAAGTGCGTATGCGTAACCGAGGCCAGCGTTGACTGTCGGACCCGGTTTCAACTCCTCAGCTTTGTGGAGCTCAGCGATCGCCACAGAGAGCTTGTTCTGATGAACGTAAATGAGCCCGAGAGTCCAGTGTGCGCTGGCGTAGTTTGGATCGAGGTCGATCTCATGATTCAACTCGGCAGCGGCTTGGTCAAACCGGCGAGTGCGCCAGAGACGCTGCGCCCAGTTGTAGCGCGTGACGATCGACAGCGGGTCAAGGCGGAGTGCCACCCGCTGTTGCGCAAACGATTCGTCGTGCCGACCCACACGAGCCAACAGTGCTCCGTACCATATGCGAGCCGTCACCGAATTCGGATTGAGTGCGATCGCGCGACGGAACTCGCTCTCCGCACCGGCCCAGTCGTGCTCGTAGTTCATCTTCGCGACGGCGAGCGCCGTGTGCGCTTCGGCCAGATCGGGATCGATCGCCAGCGCCTTCTTGACAGCGTCCATCACCAGGGGCCACGCGTCCGTGCCGCGGATCTCACCGAGGTACGTCATGACAATGTAGCACTGAGCAATTCCGGCGTAAGCCGGCGCGTACGACGGATCGAGGACAATTGCTTGCCGGTACGCCTGTAATGCTTTCGCGGTCCCGAGGAAGTCACGCCTGTCCCAGTGGTACCGGGCCGCGAGGTATGCCTCATACGCCTGTGGATTCACGGCCCGGGCACGTTGTAGACGCGCCGCTTCGTGCGGCATGAGTTTCAGCCGGATCCGTTCCGCGACATCGCGCGCGACAGTGTCCTGCAGTCGAAGGACGTCCTTCGCGTCGTCCTCATACATCCGGGCCCACAAGTGTTTGTCGCGTTGCGCATCGATGAGCTGTGCGGAGATGCGCACGCGGTTTCCGACCCGCAGGACGGAACCTTCCAGCACCGCGTCGACGGCCAGTTCCCTGGCGATCTCCGGAGCGGTCTTCCGAGTCGACTTGTAGTGCATGACCGAGGTGCGGGAGATGACCCGAAGCTCTCCGATCTGCGCAATCGCGGTGATCAGCTCGTCGGTCATTCCGTCGGCGAAATACGCCTGCGACGGGTCGCCGGAAAGATCGTCGAGCGGAAGCACCGCGAGTGAACGGATCGTCCTCGGCCGCGGCCAGAGAACGACAACGGCGGACACGATTGCGAGCAGCGCGAGCGCAATTGCAAGGACCGGCACGAAGCGGATTCGCCGCGGCGCAGGAACGACCATTTGCTGCGGCGTCTCTGATGCGAGGAAGCGGTACCCGATCTTCGGAAGCGTCTCGATGAAGCGCGGCGAGGTGGCGGAATCGTCG
>QHVY01000239.1 GCA_003223695.1 Acidobacteriota bacterium | reverse complement strand
TGTCGTCGGCTCGGCGACGAGAAACTGCACGCCGAGAAACAGCGCCGCAACGCCGAAATCGCGAACGTTCGGCCGCAGCAGAAATCGCCGGACGAAGAGACACGTCAGCGGAAGCCACGCCGCACAAAACAAAATCGGCAGCAGATTCACCTCGGACAAATACACACCGCCCATACCCCACGACATCGCCCCGAACCACGCCGCGAACGGCCGCAGCTCCATCGACCGCAGCAGTGCATACATGCCGAGGATGCCGATGTAGATGTGGATGAGGATGTGCAGGCGGTACCCAAGATCGTAGCTGGGCAGAAGAATCAACCAGGTGAGCGGATAGAACACTTCGTGCTCGGGATTTGCGGCGATGGGCTGACCGCCGGAAAAGTAGCGGTTCCAGTATGGGAACTCGCCGCCGTAAACGATTTCGCGAAGGATCTGCTTGGTCGGATAGTAATAGCGCGTGAGATCGCGCATGTAAAAGTTGTTGACGCCCATCAGCACATCGGCGAACGCGAGCGTGACGATCAGCGCGAGTGAGGCGGCGGCAAGCGCGTCTGCGCGGCGGGTCGCGACGGGAACAGACGCGATCACCGGCTGCGGTGGCGACGCGTCCAACCCTGTAGCGAGCGCATCGTTCACGCGCGCGGGATTGTACCCGTATTGAGCCATGTTATTCTCGGCCGCACCCCGCCATGCCATTGCACGAAAAGAAGGTCATCGCCGTTCTGCCCGCGTACAACGCGGAGCAAACGCTGCACGCGACCTACGAGGACATTCCGAAAGATTGGGTGGATGAGATCCTTCTCGTCGATGACGCCTCGCGCGACCGCACACTCGAGCTGGCGCGACAGCTCCCGATGCGCGTCGTCGTGCATCCGAAGAACCGCGGCTACGGTGGGAATCAGAAGACCTGCTACCGAACGGTGCTCGACGAGATGGGCGGCGAGATCGTGGTGATGGTGCATCCCGATCATCAGTACGATCCGAAGATCGTCCCCGAGCTCGTGAAGCCGTTGTTGCGCGGCGAATGCGATGCGGTCTTCGGATCGCGCATGCTCGGCGGCCGCCCCATCGAAGGCGGCATGCCGAAGTGGAAGTACTTCGCCAATCTCTTCCTGACGATGGTCGAGAACGCGACATTCTATATTTTCTTATCAGAATATCACTCCGGTTTTCGTGCATATTCTCGTAAATATTTAGAATCGATCAATCTCGAGGCAAACTCGGACGACTTCGTGTTCGACACCGAGATCATCGCGCAGGGCGTGGCCAAGGGAATGCGCATTCGCGAAGTGCCGATCAGCACGCGCTACTTCGATGAGGCGTCACAGATCGGCTTCTGGCGATCGGTCCGCTACGGGCTGGAGATTCTAAAGACGATGTTCTTCTACAAGTTGCACAAGAAGCACATCTACTCGTATCGCATCTTTCGCGATGCCGCGCCTCCGCTCAGAATGGCCACGAGCTCGGCGGAAGCTTCCTCTCCGCGTCGCGTCGCCGAAAGATAGGCGCGCCCGGCGGCATCACGCGCTCCAGAGTGCCGCGTCGTTCGAAGTAGACATCCTCGATGTATGCGCGCTCGATTCGTTCGCGAGGCGACGGGTGTGCTGCAGCGAGAAAGCCAATTCCGATCGCTGTCGCACCGCCGAGGACGGTGAGCCACCATCTACGATCCAGCATGACCGCGAAGGCCACCAAAACAAAAGGAACCACGAGTGCCGCCGGATGCCACACCAAATGGAGCAGATTCGGCGCAACCAATCCGTCACGCAGAAGCGGCAGCGACAGCGTTCCCCACGGAATCGAGAACTCCACGGGGACGAACGGAAAGGTGAGCGTGATGAGGCCGACCGCGGCGACTGAAAATCCGAGCAGCAGAGGCTCGATCCAGTCGCGTTTTCGAAAAACGAGAGCGAACGTCAGGAACGGAACAATGGGCATCACGTAGCGGGGCCCCACCGACCACCCGCCCTGCCAGTTCGGATAACCGGAGTACACAACAATCATCGAAAGCGGCGTCAAGATGAATGCAGCGAAGGCGCGAGGCGCGAGCTTCCGTTTGGCGTTGACGAGCGCGAGCACAGCAAGGATCAGGACAGGAGAGAGGACAAAGAGGCCGAAACCAGGATCGAAAAAGAATTTCAGTGCGGTCAGCAACGACGGGAACTCGATTCCGTAGATGCCGGAACGCGACAGTTCGCGGAAGGCGCCGTATTGATCGTTGCCGTACGGCAGCCGAAAAATGCTTCCAAATGAGATGTAGTGATACGCGGCGAGCGCGATCGCGAATGGAAGACCTCCGGCGATCACTTTCAGCACGCGATTCCAGGCCACGATGAGCAGAACGAGCGCGGGAACCGCGGCGGGATATTCGGAGAAGACTGCAATTCCGATCAGCGCGCCGGCGAGCAAAGGTCGATCATCGATGAAGAGAAAGGCCCACGCTGCGAAGAGAGCAGCGGCGACGAGAGCGTGAGCGAATAGCAGCAGTCCGTACGCGAAGAGTGGTGTGCCAAAGAGCAGCGCGGCGACTACCAATGGCGCGCGGTCCTCATGCCCCAGCCGCTTGGCGAGGGTGATCATCAAGAGAGCGAGGAGGATGAGCGGCAACGTCGATGCGACGAGACGCATCGCCGTCAGCAACGGCCGGATCGATGTCGTGAACGGCCGGGCAAGCACGTACCCCATTGTGCCCACCAGCGTGGCGCCCGGCGCTTTGTTCGAGTACAGCCGGCCATCGATTGTTGATAGATCCTCGAATCGCGGACCCAGTATCGTTGCGACCTGCGTGAGCTCCGTCGTGTGATGTTCGACGAGCGCCACCGCCAGAGCCCATCGCGCGAACTCATTGGGCGACACGAAATGCGGGTAGAGCGGAATTACCAGCAGCGACAAGATTGCGAAGAGCACCACAGTGAGCGCCGCTCGCTTCATTCCTGAATGCCCATTCTCGCTGCCGCCGCTCTCCTGGCTCGTTGCAACCCGATCAGCTCCCGTTCCGTTTTCTCCGCTTCAGCGACGCGTCCGCTCTTGCGAAGGTACGTCGCTTCATCGCTCAACAATCCGAAGCGGACGTCCGGACCGCCGGGCAAAAGTTGATATGGACGATTGTGGTCGATCAGCGATTTGAATCGCGGAAGATGACTGCGATCGTTCAGCCCCGCAGTGAGGAACAAGATCGATGCGATCGTCACGACGATCGCTGCCGCGATCATTGCGAACCGTCGAAGCACGACGTACGCGATGACCCACGCTGCGAGGCAGACGAGCACGATCGCGAAAACGAGCACCCGCATCGCAACCGGAACTGATCCAAAAGGCTGCGGCACCTTGAATTCTGCAAGTCGGAACAACTCCGCGGGCGTGTAATACGACGACAAATTCAGTCCATCGAGCGCGGCGAAGTAGAGACTCATCGTCCACCCGGCGGTCACCACCGTTAGGGCGACTGCGAGCCAACGCGGAATCCGTCGAAAGAGCGCCGCGGCGCCGAGGAGAAAAAACAGAAGGCAGTTGTCGAAGCGCCGCTGTCCGAACGAGTACGCTCCCCAGAAGCTCCGTTCGAACGCAGCATTGATGATCCACTGAGAAGCAAACGCGTAAACGGCAGCGAGCCCGAGACGGCGATTGTCACGAATCAGGAACGCAAAGGCAACGACGCCAAGGGCGAGAAACGGGGTCCACGTGAAGAGTCCGTGGTACCACGAGAAGAGCAGCTCCCAGATCCAGATGCGCTGGAACGCGGCGAACGGTCGTGCCGTGCCTCCGAAAAAAAATGCCATCGGATTGCCGTAGATGAATTGGCTGACGATCAATTCCGGGAGCAGTCCGAGGAAAATGCCGGCGAGGTAGATCCAGCTTTTCCGAAACGAAAAGAAAAATGGGATCACGGCTAGCGAGAGATTCTGCGGCCGGACCGCTGCAGCGAATCCAGCCGCAAGACCGGCACTGA
>QHVY01000088.1:26796-28740 GCA_003223695.1 Acidobacteriota bacterium | reverse complement strand
CACCTCGAAGGCGCATGGCTCATTCCCCTCGGCCAGCTCGAACGGCACATCGACGCGATTCCGCGCGATCGCGATCTCGTTCTCTACTGCCGCTCCGGTTCGCGCAGCGCGCACGCACTCGAGATGCTGCGCGGCGCGGGGTTTCGCCGCGCGAAGCATCTCAAGGGTGGTTATCTGGCGTGGGGTCGGGAGAGCGGCCGTCCCGGCCGCAGTTGACGGGCGTCTCGCCCGTCAACCGGGGCTCGCGGGCCGCAGGCCCGCTCTCCTTGACGGTCAAGGAGCAGCGGTAGGCTGCGGCTTCGCCGCGATCGGCACCTGCGCAGGCGGCGCAACCGTTGCTGGCTGATTCACCAGATCCGTGTATTCGAACAACGCCGTCGACAGGTATCGCTCGCCAGTGTCGGGCAGCACCGCAATAACGCGCGCGCCTTTCGGCAGTTTCTTTGCGGTCTCGAGCGCGGCATATGCCACTGCACCCGACGAAATGCCAACGAAGATGCCTTCCTCTTTCGACAGTCGCCGCGCCGGCTGCACCGCCTGATCGAACGTGACGTCGAAGACTTCGTCGACGACGGACGCGTCGTAGATGGCCGGCACGAAGCTCGGCCCAATTCCCTGAATCTTGTGCGGTGTGAACGATCCGCCTTTCAGCACCTGCGCCTCGACGGGCATCACGGCGACCATTTTGATTTTCGGGTTGCGCTTCTTCAGCACCTGACCGACTCCGGTGACTGTGCCGCCTGTCCCTACGCCGGCGACGACGGCATCGACTTTGCCGTCGCTATCACGCCAAATCTCTTCGGCCGTCGTTTCGCGATGGATCTTCGGGTTCGCGGGATTGTCGAACTGCTTCGCGCGCCAGCCACCGGGCGTCTTCGCTGCAATTTCATCGGCGACGCGCAGTGCTTCCGGCAATCCTTTTGTTCCCGGCGTGAGGACCAGCTCTGCACCGAGAGCCTGAAGGAGCTTGCGGCGCTCGACGGAGAACGTGTCAGGCATTACCAGAATGCACTTGTAGCCCTTCGCCGCAGCGACGAACGCGAGTCCGATGCCGGTGTTGCCGCTTGTAGCCTCGACGATCACGCTCTTGCCCGGTTTGATCTCGCCGCGCTCCTCCGCGTCTTCGACCATCGAGATCGAGATCCGATCCTTGACCGAAGAAAGCGGATTGAACGCCTCGAGTTTGACGATGACTTCCGCTCCACCGCTGGTGACGCGGTGCAGGCGAACCATGGGTGTGTTGCCGATGAGCTCCGTAATGTTGTCGTAGATCTTGCCGTGTTGCATCCGAGCCTCCGATTTTTTAGGTGAGCGCGAAAGAATATCACGCCGCCGATGTGGCTTCGCCGAGGTAGCGGTAGCCGATCTTGGCGACGGCGACGATGACTGCCGCGTCAGTACCGACCGCCTTCTGCAGCTTTCGGCGAAGTCGCGTGACGTGCGTATCCACTGTGCGGCTGTTCAGATTCAGATCGACGCGGTAGTTCCAGACTCGCGACAGCAATTCGTCGCGCGGCACCACCCGCTCTTTATTTTTGAAGAGGTACATCAGCAGGTCGAACTCTTTCGGTGAGAGTTTCAGGCGCTGATTTCGCGCCGAGGCCTCGCGTGTCGAGGGATCGAGTTTGATGAGATCGTCTTCGCAGACGACTTTCGCCGCCGCGGTGGCCTCGCTGCGGCGCATGACCGCGTCGATGCGCGCGAAGAGCTCCTGCAAACCAAACGGCTTCGTGACGTAATCGTCCGCTCCGCCCCGCAGGCCGCGCACTTTGTCGGTCTCCTGACCGCGCGCGGTGAGCAAAATGACCGGCACCTTCGAGTACTTGCGGATGTGGTCGAGCACTTCGAAGCCGCTGCGTTTCGGCAGCATCAGATCGAGCAGAACGAGATCGGGCTGCTCGCTGTGGAACAGCCGGACAGCCTCTTCGCCGTCCGCGGCCTGTG
>QHVY01000088.1:26221-26774 GCA_003223695.1 Acidobacteriota bacterium | reverse complement strand
ATTTTGCTCATGCGTGCTCCCGGTTCATTTCAAGTACGAACGGCGCTTCCGATTGGTTGCGGCGGCGAGGGAAGAGGAGACGGAAGGTCGATCCGGCGCCGAGCGTCGACTCCACCTCCACCCGCCCGCCGTGCGAGGCGACGATCTGCTGCACGAGGGTGAGGCCCAGGCCCGCGCCGCGCCGCGTTTGCGTGTCGGAAAATTGTGCACGATAATATGGCTCGAAAATACGTGATAAATCGTCGGGCTTAATCCCGATTCCGCGGTCCTGCACTTCGATCACCACCGCTTCGTCCGCCTGGCGCAGCACGATGGTCAGCGATTTCGTGTCGATCGAGTACTTCACGGCGTTGTCGATCAAATTGAGCACCGCGCGCGAGACGGCATCGCGATCCCACAACTGCTCGTCGACGTTCTCCTCGATCTGCAGCGCGATCTCGAATCCTTTGCTGCGGATCCACGATTCGTATGTCGCAACCAGAGAAGTGACGAGCTCGCGTGGACGGACAGGCGTGAATGCAAGCGCTTTCGTGCTGCGATTCTGGATGCGGGC
>QHVY01000088.1:0-26185 GCA_003223695.1 Acidobacteriota bacterium | reverse complement strand
GTTTCGAGCTCCGCTTGAGAGTCTCGGCGCCGAGACGAAGCATGGAGAGCGGGGTGCGGAGCTCGTGCGACACGTTGGCGATGAGCGCCGCACGCAGCTTCATCGTTTCCGATTCCCGTTTGAGACCGCGCAGCGCGAGATATGCACCGAGCGCTGTGAGCGCGAACGCGACGACGCTGACCCAAATGCTGATGTAGCGCGCATTCTCCCATCCAGACGTTCCGAAGTTGGTACGGACGAACGCGCGAACTGCGTAACCGGTCAGCGGAGTGGCCAGCGGAGCGATGTGCGCGAATCCGTCCGGAAGGAGCTGCCCGCCATGTCGCAGCGGCGTCGGCAGAATCGCCAGCTCAGCGTGCGGCTGCATGCCCTGCGTCTGCATCAGCGGCTGCTGTCGCAGCAGCGGACGTACGCGATCCAGCAGCCGGGCTGGATCGTATGTATAGCGGACCAGACCGCTCGACGTGTAAAACTCGCGCGTCAGACGCACCGATGGGACGCTCCGGTCGTGAAGCGAACTGACGAAGATCGAGCTACCGGGATCGTAATCAGGAACGTAAATCGCGGAGATGATCCAGTCGTTCGAGTTCAGCCATGTTTGGAGGGCTGTTGACGTTGGCACCGCCGTCCGCCTCTCGACCTGCTGCCACTCCTCGGCTGCCTGAAAAATTGCGTTGTGCACTGCCGTGTCGATGCGGCGCGCCGTGATGTCCGCGGCATAACCGGCGTACTGCACCGCGAGCGTCTTGACCCCCGCTTCGAGCCGGGCGGAAAGCAGGTAGGAGCGCCAGGCGAGCACGCCGAGGCCGATGGAGATGATCACAAAGGGCAGCAGGATCGACGCGCGTTCGGGTCGATCACCCGCGCGCGGGATCGCTTTCAGTCTGGCCAGCAGAGTGCGGAGCATTGCGATTCGCCGTTACGGCTGGGCCGGTGCCGCGCCGATGCCGTGCGCCTCCGCGAGGTGCTGCGCGACGATTTTGTCGATCTGCGCCTTTGTGTAGGGCTCCATCCGCGCGTCGATCGCTTTCAGGATTCCATGCCGCTGCACGATGATGAAAAGGCGGCCGGTCTTGCTCGCCTCGGACAGGATCTGCTTGAAATCGCCGATCGTCGAATCTTTGGTCGACTTGCCGTTGACGGCCATCAATCGGTCGCCGGCGCGAAGGGCCGCACGCTCGGCGGGACGCCGAGGTAGCGGCGGCCGGAGAGCATTTGCCGGATGATGCGCTCGCATTCCGCCGGCGGAGTGGTGCACTTCTTCTTGTCGTCCGCATGGACGACAACGGCGAGAGACACGATGGCGGCGACAACTGGGAGAGCTCGCAAGTGCATTTGCTGAGGCGGACGTCCTTGGCCGGTCACAAATGTATGCCGAACGGCGGGCAGTGTGAATAACAAAATAGAAAACGTGGGCTGAATTCCACGTAGAACCGGCTCTCAGCCGGTTCACGCCGGCTAAGAGCCGGCTTTACGCGCCGCCCGTCGCCGCGGGGGCGGCGGGGGTGGGGGCGGGGCGGTATTCGGGCCGTAAATCCGCAACGAGTAAAGGTCGGCGATGACCACTTTGCCGTTCGCCGCTGCCATCTGCATGGGCGAAAACGGCTGCATCGACGTCGTGGAGAACGCGGGATGCGCGGGATCGCGTAAGTCGATCTTCTGCACCGATCCGGCGGTGGCTGAGTATGCCGAGTCACCGTCGGCGGCGATCTCGTTGATCGTCGCTTCTGCCGTGAAGCTGGTCTGCGCCGGATTTCGAGGATCGGCGAGGCTGTAGATCCGAATTCCAGTTTTCGTCTGTAGCACGAGCAGCTCAGGATGACTTGCAGTCGGCGAGGCGATCTCCCCGCGCACTGGCGCAACGACCGTGCTGTTCAGCGCATGCGGATTGTGAGCGTCGGAGACATCGATGGTGACGAGAGCCACACCTTCCTGCGAGACATACACGACGTCGCTGCCATCGGAGATCGCTTCGTAGTAATGGCCTTTGATTCCACCGATTTGCCCGGGCGTGGCGAAGCTCGTGAAATCGACAACGTGGAATCCGGAGTACGGATTCGCCTCAATGAACATGTCGCGCACGAACGCAGCGTTGCTCGGTGGCCCTCCTTGCGCATCCCATGTTTTGACGAGCCGCGGCGAGTATGGATTGCCGATATCGATCAGTTGGATTTGCCCTCGCCCGAACAACATCGCCAGATTGCCGTGCACCTTCACCCGATCCCCGATGTTGTCGATCATCAACGACGACAGCTCGCGGGGCGACGACGCGGTCGAGACATCGATGACACGGAAATACGGCCGGTCGACGACATACGCGAGCGAGCCATCAGTGGCCACTCCGGAAAGCGGTCCGGCGAGATCGCGATACTCGCTTGTTAGGCGTGGTGAGATCGGGTCGCTGAGATCGAAAACGCGAAGCGGTGCTCCCGTTTCGATCGGCAGGCCGAAGCGATCGATGATCGTTCCAGCCGCGAACAATTGTTTTCCCGATGCAGCGATCGTCTGCACAGGCTCGCTGAAGCGCGTGGAGAAAACCGGGACGCCGGACGACGTCTCGAACACATCAATCGCATCCGGCACCTCGGCGGCCACCACTCGGCCGTCGCCGACGGCAATTCGCGTGAAGTTGTTTCCCCCTACCATCACCCGACTCAAAATGCGCGGCGTTGCTTCGTTGCTGACGTCATATTCAACGATGCCGTCGACGCCGGCCGCGACATAGAGCGTGTCGCCAACGACCTCGAGGTCGTACGCACGCTCCGGAATCACGATCGGGTCGCGAGCGCCGGAAATGTCGAACAGGTAAATCGCCACTCCAGGAACCGCAGCGACGAGTGTGTCGCCGTGCCACGCTAGTGCCGCTGCTGGCTGAGAAGTTGTGAACTGCGCGACAGTGCTCATGTCCGGCTGCCACACGATCACGCCGCCCGTTGTCGCACCGGCGAGAAAGCGACCGTTCGATGCCAGGACCGTGGCGATCGCCGTCGGATAAATCGAGGTACCGATCAGCGTTCCGTCACTGGCGACCAAAAAGCGTTGAATGCCTCCGCGTGTCGCAACGGCGAGATCGTGATCGGTCACGAGCGCCAGATCGACACTCTCCGCACCCGTCGCTGCGAAAAACAGTTGGCGCACGGGTGCCTGGGAAACGTCGTAGAGCGTCACTCCTCGCCCATCGGCGTCGAACACGCGCTGCCCGAGAACGACGAATCGATGGCTGATACCTCGCGAGCCCCACTCGCCCGATTGGGCGTGCAGGAGAAGAGGAACGCAGATGAGAAGGCCGAAAAGCGCGCGGCGCATGCTACTCAAATACCAACCGGCCAAACGCACTCGTGACATGAAAATCGGCGGGGTTCTTCAGCGTCGGCTGCCACGCGCTGAACTCGTCGCCGTGCGCGGCGCTGCGATCGATCCGAAAAAAATTACCGCGCCATTCCTCGCCTCCTCGCGGCATTCGAGCGTCCAGCGAAGCGAATGGAATGCGAATGATCGTGTCGGTGGCGTCGAGTGTCTTTCGCACGGCGGCAAAAAGATTTGCGCACTCCCACCCGGTATCGGCGCGCATCGTTGCCCTCGTTCCATCGGGCGAATCGATCCGCGCGTCGAAGGTGGTGCCGAGCGGATTGACTTCGATTTCGTAGTAGCGCGTGGGCATCGCGGGCGAGAGAAAAATCTCCACGACGTCTTCGTCGTACAGCGGTGCGTCGTGAAGGAGATGCGTTGCGACGATGCCCTCATCCTTTGACAGAAAGAGAACGTTCAGGCGTTCGTCATCCGCGAATACGACCACTTCTGTGAGAAGCCGTGGCGGAGCGCCATCCGTCGCCCTCCTCAGCGGCACACGCTGGCTCCTCGGCGGCACCGCCCACGGGTCTTCGATCGAAAATGCCGCGCGGCGGACGAAGAGTGTCTGCGGTGGCATTCCGCCACATCATAAGTGTCCTGCGTTCAAGGCGCGGCATACCGCGTGCAACGTAAGGCGATTGGAACGATGGAGCAACGGTGGACCAGGAATTTGATCAGCTCAAGCGAGAATTTCTTGCCGAGGCACGGGACAAGGTTCAAGAGATCGAGACGGCGCTCGACGGCGATCGCAGTACGGATCGGCTCGAACGGCTGACGTATCTCGCGCACCAACTGAAGGGATCCGGCGGGAGCTACGGCTTTCAACGCATCTCAACGGACGCCGCGGAGTTGGAGAAAGCGGCAGAACTGCTGGCGACGACCTCGGATGATGGGCGACTCGAGGAGAGAATTCAGCAGCATGTGGTGAACATTCGCGCCGAGATCGACAAGCGTCAGCGCGAGCTCGCCGCTAACCTCTCGCAGCGGCCGTGAAGCGCTCTTCGGCTTGCACCTGATTTCGTCCCGCTTCTTTTGCGCGGTAGAGCGCATTATCGGCGGCGATGATCAGTTCTTTCGCCGAGTGAATGTTCGGATGCGGCACGGCGGCGACGCCGACGCTCACGTTCACCTGAAGCGGCCCTCCCTGCGTAGGAATTTGAGTGGATTCGATGAGGGCCCGCAGTTTTTCGGCGAAAACGATTGCCGCCCGCAGATCGGTCTCCGGCATCATGATCGCGAACTCTTCTCCGCCGTATCGGGCGACCAGGTCCGTGCTGCGGCTGGACTCCTGGAACATTCGCGAGACAGCTTTCAGCACCTCGTCGCCGACGGCATGACCGTAGTTGTCGTTGATCTTCTTGAAGAAGTCGATGTCGGCCATTGCCAGCGAGAGCGGCCGGCCATAACGCGCTGACTCTTCGAACGCGCGCGCAAACTCATCCTGAAAATATCGATGGTTGTAGAGATTCGTGAGGCCGTCGGTGATCGAAAGCCGCTCCAGCCGTTTGTTCGTTTCCATCAGCTCTTTTTGCAGATCGACGATTCGCTTCGCGGCGCGGATGCGAGCCAGGAGTTCCGGATACTGAAACGGCTTCGTGATGTAGTCATCGGCCCCGAGGTCGAGGCCCTCGACCTTGTCCTCCTGCTCGTCTTCGCCTGTGAGCATGATCACGTAACGGCTCTTGAATTCCGGGTCCGACTTCAGCTCCTGGCAGAGCTCCACGCCATCCATGTCGGGGAGACGCCGATCGAGGATGGCCAGATCCCACGGGATCGTCTGGAGCTGCTCCCGCGCCTCGTTGCCGGTTGCGAACTCGACAGTGTCGTAGCCGCTTCGCTTGAGAAAAAGACGAACCAGCCGTCGAATCGCGGCATCGTCGTCCACGATGGCCACACGGAAATGACTGCCGGCCATGGGTCGCCTCAGCCGCAAACAGAGTGCCACCGCCGAGGACTCAGTCCTCAGTCCTTTCAACTCTCATTGAAATGTCGAGTGCCTGCACCGAGTGCGTGAGTGCGCCGATGGAGATTCGGTCGACGCCTGTCTCGGCGATTTGCCGCACGTTCTCGAGAGTGATTCCGCCCGACGCTTCGAGCGGAACGACGCCGCCAACATGCTTCACGGCGGCCTTCAGCTGCGCCGGGGTCATGTTGTCGAGGAGGATGAAGTCGGGATGCGCGGCAAGAGCTTCTTCGAGCTCGGCGGCGTCTCGAACCTCGACCATGATTCTTTGCGGCATCTTGCGCGCGCGGATCCGTTCGATCGCGGAGCTGATCGATGCGGCGCGATCGACGTGATTGTTCTTGATCAGGAACATGTCATACAGGCCGATGCGGTGATTCTCGCCGCCACCACAAATCACCGCGTATTTATCGAGCGCGCGAAGTCCCGGCGCCGTTTTTCGCGTATCGAAAATCTTCGCTCTCGTTCCCGCAATGGCGTCGACGTAACGCCGCGTTGCGGTAGCGATGCCCGACGCGCGTTGCATCAGGTTCAAAGCTGTGCGCTCCGCGCTCAACAGCGTCACGACCGCCGCCTCCACCTCGGCCACGACATCGCCCGGATGAACGCGGTCGCCGTCTTTTGCGCGCACCTCGAACTCTGCTGTGGGTTCGATCGTGCGGAATGTCGCTTCAGCGAACGGAAGGCCGGCGATCACGCCCGCGGCCTTGACGAGAAAACGGGCACGGCCGCGCTCGCTCGGTTCAAAGATGGCCTCGCTGGTGATATCGGGGAGATCTTCTTCAAGAGCGCGGCGGACGATCGCATCGATGTCGCGCTGATCCATCCATTAATCCCAGCGGCCTTGACCCTTGGACAGCGCAAAGCGGCCGCTGCCGAGGAAGAAGATGGCCAGCGCCGCGCCGATATAAAAGAAATTCAGTTCGCCTCCGGGGGAGCCGGTCTGAGCATTAAGCGCAAATGTTCTTGGGCCGACGACGAGAAACAGCGCCATCGCCAGATCGATGACTATGAGCAGCGCGGCCGGCCTGGTGAGGATGCCCAGAAGTAGCAGAAGCGGCGCAAGCACCTCGCCCGCGAAAACGCCATAGCTCAGCCACGTCGGAAGATGATGAGTCTGCAGCGGTCCGGCAATCCATGCGATACCTTTCGTCATCTTCGAGACGCCATGAAAGCCCAGCAGAATCGCGACTGTCAGTCTGAGGATCAGCTTTCCTATGTCCGCCATGCGTCAATCGTATCGGAATGATGCCTTTCGCGGCGGCGTTTACATATGTCTACGCTGTTCGTTGACAAGTTGGGGGCGCAACGGCTTCGACGGGAACATGTCGGGGCTGCGGTTGCATGCCGAGCTGATTGACTCGTAAATCCGATCAACTTGAGTAGCTGCGAACAACAGCGAACTCGCACTCGCGGCCTAATTAGGACTGCGACGCCCAACCCGGTGGTTGCTCACGCCGCCGGGACGGGTGTCATGAATGTGAGCTAAGGATTCGCGGCCCGCCTCGCCGCGGATCACGAAAACTGCGAGGCTGGTCTGCGTTCGTTTCCCGCTCTCGGGCAGAACGCAGACGAGATCAAATCGAGAGCTAAGCATGTAGGAGCCGGGTCGCCACTGTTTTCGGACGCGGGTTCAACTCCCGCCGCCTCCACCAAATCGTCTCTCCTCTCTCATTCCGCTAGGTACATCGCAGCGCCCGACCGGATTGCGCTTCGCCGTAATAGAAGTTTCCAGGTGTGATCAAGCAACTCGGAACTTTCACGCGCGCCACCCGTACCTCTGCCCCGGAGGTATTTATGACCTCGCTTAGCAAGAGCGCCAGACTTGCAGGGTTCCTGTACATTTTGGCCTCGGCGGTTGGTATCGTGCGCCTCCTCTACATTCCCAAAGCCTTGTTTGTGCATGGGAACGCGGCAGCGACGGCCAACAACATCGCCACGCACGAGTCGCTCTTCCGCTTGGGCATCGTCTGCTACCTGGTCGGCGGAGTCCTGTGGCTTTTCGTTCCGCTAGCTCTTTATCGATTGCTCAAAGGAGTCGATCAGACGCTCGCTGTGGTGATGGTGATCCTGGGCGGCCTGATGCAGACCCCTACGTACGTCATCAACACAGTGACCGACGCCGCCGCATTGCTGTTCGCTCGCGGCGCGGATTTTCTATCCGTCTTCGACAAGCCGCGCCGCGACGCCTTCGTCATGCTGTTCCTCAATCTGCATCATGAGCTTGACCTTGCCACACTGATCTTCGCTGGCCTATGGCTTCTTCCATTCGGTTTGCTGGTGTATCGATCGCGCTTCCTGCCCCGCTTCCTCGGTGTGTGGCTGATGCTCGGTTGCTTCGTCTGGTTGGCGTTCAGCATTACCGGCTTACTGTTCCCAGGCACTGAGGACAAGATCTTCACCTATGGCCAACCTCTTATGTTCGGAGAGGTAGCCGTCATGCTTTGGCTGGTGATCATGGGCGCCAGGGAGCCGCGCTTGGCCGCGCCTTCCGCCGGGCCATGATGAACATCGGAATCGACGTCATTTGGACCGCGACAGAGAAGGCGATGACCGCCACAACCGAATGCTTGTAGAGCAGACCGGTTGTCACGCTTCCGATCAACCAACCGCCGCCGTAGCCTGTGTAGAACAGGCCGAACGCGAAATTACGTTTGCTTTCCGGTAAGACGCTGGCGACGATCGCTTTTAGGAGCGTGTCCTGAACTGCGTATCCGACACCCCACAAGAGCAACCCGAACAGCGCCAGCGCAAAGCCGCCGAGAAACACGAACGGCGAAAACAACGCCGCGACGAACACTGCCGCAAGCACAACCGGCAAGCCGTAGCGGTCATACATCCGGCCGAGCACCACGCTCGCCACCACACCCAGCGCCGTCGACAACGCCAGGAACAAGGGAATCCAGTGCGCGGTAACAGTGCCTCTGCTCGAGAGATGGTAGGACACGAACTCGAAGCTCATGAGACCCGCGCCGAAGAACGCCGCAGCGACCATGTACGTCCAGAATGCAGGTCCGAATCCCTTCGATGACGCGGTCCGCTCGCCCGGCTCTTCGAGGCGCGAGGGAACCGGGAAAATGAGTCGCGCCACGATCACCGCCAGTACTGCAAGCACTGCCGAGATCGTGAGAAGCGCATATCCGGTCCGAAAAGTCGCTCTTTCGTACAGTGCCAGTGCGATCAGAAGCGGACCGACCGTTGCGCCTGTCTCATCCAGCGCGGTGTTCAGCGCGTACACCCAACCCGTTCCCAGCTTGCCAGTGGAGTAGGACAGCATCGCCTCGACAGTGGGCTTGCGGATCGCTCGTCCAATTCGCTCGGCGAGAATGAGTGCGCCTGCGGCCTTCCAGTTGCCTGTGAGCGCCATCGCCGGAACGGCGAAAAGATTTACAACGTACCCCACGAACGTCACCGGCCAGTACCGGCCTGTCTTATCGGCGATCCAGCCGGAGACCGATCTCAGGCTGTAGCCGAGAAACTCGCCGAATCCCGCGATGATGCTGATCGCCGCAGCGCTGGCGCCGAGGCTTGCCATGAAGGGGCCATTGATGCTTGCGCCGCCTTCGTACGTGATATCCGACGATGCCGACGCTAAAAGACGGCGCTTCTTCATCTTGGCGTGATGTGCAAGTTATATACGAATGAAATCTGTACCTAAGTCGAATATCTCCTCCAGACACAACGCTCTATTCTCGAATCTAATGCTTGGGAACCGCATCGCCGCTGCAGTCCTCGGCTCGGCGCTGTGCGTCGTCCCCGCCGCCCACCCGCAGAATTTTCCGTCGCTCCCGCAGGCATGGGTGGACACGTCCTATCCGTCGCTCAGCGGAAACACGATCACCGTCAACTCCGGTGGCGACCTGCAGGGAGCAATCGATTCGGCAAATCCAGGCGATACGATCAAAGTCCAGGCTGGTGCGACCTTCAGCGGCTCATTCACCCTTCCAGTGAAGAGCGGTTCCACGTACATCATCATTCGGACATCGGCGCCTGACGCCAACCTTCCGGCTCCCGGCGTGCGAATCGACCCCAGCTACGCCGCGCAGATGCCGAAGATCGTCTCACCGGATTCTACCCCTGCGTTCCAGACGGACCCAGGCGCGCATCACTACAGACTGGTCGGATTGGAAATCACCGTCGCCTCGGGTGTGACCTTGAATTACGGCCTCGTGACTCTCGGAAATGATTCGCAGACCTCGAGCGAGGTACCGTCGTATATCGTTCTCGATCGCGTTTACATCCATGGCCTTCCTGACCAGGCATTGAAGCGCGGAGTAGCGCTGAACAGCGGATCATCGGCGGTGGTTGACTCATACATTTCCGACGCGCATATGCAAGGGGCAGATGCGCAGGCTATCATGGGCTGGAACGGTCTCGGTCCGTTCAAGATCACGAACAACTATCTCGAGGGAGCGGGTGAGAACATTCTCTTCGGAGGCTCGGATCCGTCGATTCCGAACCTCGTGCCATCAGACATCGAGGTGCGACGGAACTACTTTTTCAAGCCGCTCAAGTGGAAGAGCAACGACCCGAGCTATGACGGGTTCGGCTGGACAGTGAAGAATCTCTTCGAATTGAAGAACGCACAGCGTGTGCTCGCTGAAGGGAACGTGCTCGAACACAACTGGCCGGCAGCGCAGGTTGGCTTCTCGGTTCTCTTCACCGTGCGCAATCAGGACGGCAGCGCTCCGTGGTCCGTGGTGCAGGACATCACGTTCATTCACAACATCGTCCGCCATGTCGCGGCCGCCGTGAACATCCTTGGCACCGACGACATCCACCCGAGTCAGCAGACGAAACGGATTCTCGTCAAGGACAACCTCTTCGATGATGTGAATGGGACAACGTGGGAGACCGATCCTCTCAATCCGGGCAGCGGTCGACTTTTTCAAATCCTCGATGGAACGCTGGATATCACGATCGATCACAACACAGCATTTCAGACCGGCGACATCATCTCTGCGTCAGGAGGCCCGAATACGGGCTTCACTTTCAGGAACAACATCAGTCCGAACAATGTCTACGGTGTGGGCGGCGATAACGACTATGGCGATCCGCTCGCCACGTTGAGAGACTACTTCCCCGGCGCGGTGTTTCGAAGAAACGTCATCCAGGGCGGCGATCCAGCGAAATATCCCGCGGACAATTTCTTTCCCGCCACGATGGCCGACGTGAAGTTTGTAGATTTCGCAGGCGGGAACTACAGGCTGCAAGCGAGCAGTCCTTACAAGAACATGGGCTCGACACGCCGTCGATGTTTGCTGCGACGGCGACGAGCACATCGCAGGTGGCGCTCAGTTGGCTGGCGGTCAACGGCGCAACGAGCTACGAGGTTTGGCGCAGCGCAACGATCGGCGGCACGTTCACTCTTGCCGTCACCACCAGCGCGACTTCGGCTGTGGACGGCGGCCGATCACCCGACACCACCTACCTGTATCGGGTCCGGTCCCTCGGTCTTGGTGGTATGTCAGGGTTCAGCCCGATTGATCCAGCGACGACAACGATGTTTACCGACGGATCGCTCGTGGGCGTTCTCGTGAAGGCAGTTCACATCACAGAAGTTCGAAAAGCGGTGAACGCGATGCGAACCGCAGCTGGTCTAACACCGACGATGTTCACCGACAACGCTCTCGTGGGGATGCCGATCAAGCGATTGCACATCACGGAGCCTCGTTCGTCTCTGGATGAGGCCCGATCGACGATGGGCTTTGGACAGATCTTGTATATCGACCCGACGCTCACTGTTGGAGTGACGACGGTGAAGGCTGCGCATGTTCAACAGCTACGTTCCGGAACGCAATAGCAGCGCGCGCACTTCGAGATACGGAAACTCGAGGTCCGACGATGCCCTGATGCAATGCGCCAGAAGCGCTCTCTTCCCGAGTGAGTCGTGCGCGACGGCCGCTCGAACTCCAGCCACGAACCACGCATGAGCGGTTGCATCAGCCTCCCGTGCCGCGGCCATCACCGAATCGACGGACTGTGATCCGCGCAGTCCGGCAATGACCGCGGCTGCGACTTTGCGTTCTCTCGATTTCGGCGCGGTCACGACTAATTTCTCGGCGTCGGCCAGCAACTTCTCCGCCGACTGAGCGTCGCCCTGCAGAAGCAGACCGCCGCCCGCGTACGCCTCGAGGAGTGCCGCGCTGCTCGGCTGGAGCGCCTTGCCGCTCTTCGCAATCATTTCCGCTGCCGCTGCAAACTCACCCTTTTCCAGCAGGCGCTCGATGCGTGCGTTCAATGCCAGTTGCTGAAGATTGCGATCGCGCAGGCCGGCGTCGATCGTGGCATCGACCGTTGGATCTTCTTTGAAGCGGAGCAGCTTGGTTGTGTTCCACCACATCGCCTCAGGACTGTCGAGCGATGCCAGGTTCTTCTGAAGTGCGGCAGCTTTGTCCCAGTCGCTCATCGCCACTGCAAGCAGCCACCGCGCCCTGATCGCGCCGAGCTCTCGCGGATGGGATTTCCGGACGTCGTCCACTTTGGCGAGCGCGCTGAACGGTGAGCCTTTGCCGATCGCTGCCATCGCGTAGTAGATGGCTGTCGAATCGTCGCGCCCTTCCATGTCCAGTGCCGCCGCGAATTCGCGCATCGCGTCGTCGTAGCGCTCCATCATCTGATACGCGTGACCGAGGGCGACGCGCGGCCAGATGAGTTTTGGGTCGAGGCGAATGGCTTCCTGATACTGCGCTGCCGCGTCGGCCGGATCGTTCTCGACGCGGCCGTATAGGTAATGCGCTTCGGCTGAATTCGGCGACGAAGCGAGGAGTCTGCCATATTCGTCGCGAAGCGCCTCCTGGCGTTCGTTTTCGTTGTTGATGTCCTGGTAGGCGCGGTGCGCTTCGAGATTGTTCTGCGCGCAGTCGGTGATCCAGCGATGCGCGGTATCGGATGCCGCATCGAGCGAGCCGGCCGTGCTTGCGAAGTACACCTGGGTGCGGCGAGTGCGCGTATCGCACGGAGCGCTCGCCACTGCGTGTTCGATTGCTGTCTTTGCTTCATCCGTTTTTCCCTGACGTAGACGGATCATGGCAAACGTCGGCAGATCGATGTCCTCCGCGGCGTTGAACGAAGTCTTCAGCACAGCCGACGAGGAGTTGGCGTCTACGCTGATGCTGTCCGGCGGCTGCTGAAATGGATAGTCGATGTCGCGCATCTCGAAGAAGCGCTGCATTCCAATCAGCTCTTCCGAGTACGAGGCATTCTCGCGATTTCGAGCGAAGCCGTGCGTGCCTCGCCGATACACGCGCTGACCTCCGACGTTGTAGACAAAGAAACGATCGTGGAACGGCGATTGAAAAATCGACATTTCGTCGAGATGAAATGTCAGCCGCTCGATTTCCTTGCCGGCGACATCGCGAACAATCACCGCGTGAGGGCCATCCTTCAATTCCTCTTTCGTCCGATTGTTGCGGCCGAGGTTGAGATGCTTTCCGTCGAGATCGAGGCGCACAGCGCGATCGAGACCGTTGTCGAAATAGACTTCCATGTTTGCGCGGCGGTCCCATTCGTAAAATCCAAAACTAAAAAGAGAAATCGCCACGAGGATCAGGCCAGCGATCGCGAGACTCGGTCGGACGAGTGCCGTCGCGCCTTGCGGCTTCATCGGCTTCAGCTTCGTGCTTCGACCGAATGGCCACCAGCGTCGGCCGGCGCGCCGTTCCGCTTCCGTGAGTTGGTAGCCGAGGTGCTGCTTGCATTCGCGGATTTGGCGGAGAAGGTTTTTGTCCGCCGTGTACTTCGGCTCGAGCGTGAACAACTGCTGATACGAATTCAGCGCGTCGTTCCAGCGCGACAGCTTCATTTGCGCGCTGCCGAGAAGGTAAAGCGCGCCGCTCTTGCTGCGCTGCTGTGCCGCGGCGCTCTGCAGAATCGAAATCGCCTGCTCGTGACGCTCCATCTGATTCAGGAGCCATCCGTATCCGTACGCGGCGGTCGGATTCTGCGGCTCGGTTTTGTACGCGCGCTCGTACATCGACAGCGCACGATTCCAGTCGCCGCCGTCGACGGCGAGCTGCGCATCGAGAATCGTCAACTCCACGTCTTGCGGAAACAGGCGCGTCGCCGCTTCCAGCTCGCGCTGCGCGTCCGCGCGCATCTTCCACCCAACAAGCGTGCGGATCAGCTCGATGTATGGCTGGGGATCGCGGGGCGATCGCTTGATCGCGTCGCGCAGAGGCGAGAGCGTTTTCTGCAGTTCTTCCGAGAACTGCTTCAAAGAAAGCCGGTGATGACGACGGCATCTCGAACAGTCGTCGAGAATGCGGTATTTGGCGATGGGAATGAGCGGGATGTAGATGATGCAAAACCATTCGCGCGTGTCGTAGGACGAGATCGTCGCCGAGCGGCCGCACTTCTGACAGACATCGACGTGCGCAGAGCGGTTACTAGCGCCGTAATAGCGCGTACCGATTCCATTGAGCGTGAAAGGCACGGCACCCTCCCCTGAGCGTTCGCGGTGTGGTCACACGGTAGCAGAGCGGGTCGGCGCCGCGCCTATATCGAACGGTGGACTATGACTTTTGACTCGTGAGAGCGCCCGTAACCCCGCCAACCACCGGCAAGACCAGTCCTGTGATGTACGAGCCGGTAACTGGCGATGCGAGATAGACATACGCGGGAGCCACCTCTTCCGGTTGCGCGGGCCGGCGAAAGGCAGTCTTCTCGCCGAATTTCGGCACCTTCTCCGCCGCACGGTCCGCCGGATTGAGCGGCGTCCACGTCGGACCGGGAGCGACGGCATTCACGCGAATTCCGCGGTCGGCGAGATTCGTCGCCAACGCTTTGGTGAAGGCGTTCAGCGCGCCCTTAGTCGCCGAATAGTCAAGCAGCGAAGGCTCGCCCCAGATGCCTGTCTCGGAGCTCGTGTTGATGATCGAGCTGCCTTGCTTCAGATGCGGCAGCGCGGCCTTGGTGAGATAGAACGCGCCGTACACATTCGTCTTGAACGTCAGATCGAAATGCTCCTCGGTCAACTCATCGAGGGATTCGGCGTGCTCCTGGAACGCGGCGTTGTTGACCAGGATGTCCAGGCCGCCGAGCTCTTTGACTGTGCGCTCAACTGCTTTCTTGCAGAACGATTGATCGGTGACGTCGCCGCGAATCAACAAGCAGCGGCGCTTTTCTTCGTCTTCGATGATCTGCCGAGTCTCTTCCGCATCGCTGTCGGCTGCGAGATAGACGATCGCCACATCCGCTCCCTCGCGCGCGAAGAGCACTGCCACGGCGCGTCCGATGCCCGAATCGCCGCCGGTGATGAGCGCCACCATGTCCTCGAGCTTGCCGCTTCCGCGATAGGCCGGATTGCGAAACATCGGCCGCGGTTCGATCTCGGACTCGAGTCCCGGCTTCTGCTGATGCTGTTTGGGCATCGGGTTGACCGGATATTTCCTCGCGCCGGTCTGGATGCCGCCTCGTTTCGCTTTCTTCTCTGCCTGATGTTTCTTGTCTGCCCGATCGACTTCCGCCTGAATTTTGCGTTGCTTTTCCAGAGTGGCCGTTCGTGCGCTGATCCGACTCTTCGTCGCCATTGCCTACGCCTCCGCGGCGCGGTCGTGCAATTGACGCACCGTGAATCGGACGACGAGGAACAACACGAGAAAGGCGAGATCAATCCAGGCGAACCACACCCAAACGCGCGGCACGCCCGTCGTGAACTGATACCAGAACACCGTTCCGCTATAGGCGAGCTTGAGCGCGATGCCGTAATCGATGAGGCCGCGATTCGCAGCGGGGTCGCGCGCGATCCGCAGGAACATGAAGCCGAAGATAATCAGCAGCAGAGCTGGAAACTGCACGTAGCCCGGATGATTTGGCGGCGCTATTTGAAAGTGGTCATAAAACCGCGGCCAGAAGAATAGGAATACAAGACCGATGATCCCGTCGTACAGCGCCGCGACGTAGAAGAGCCACTTTCGCCAATCGCTCATTGCCGCCTCCTGTGAAGCTCTCGCAGACGCTCACGAAAAGCGCGCTGCCGTTCGGAAGTCGCGTCAGCGTCATAAAGCGCGCGCGCGACATTGCGCAGGCCTTGCTCCAATTCTCGAACGGTCATCTGCGACGGCTGAAAATTCACGTCAAATAGTGTACATAATTCCCATGCATCATTTCGAAGAATGCGCCCTTCCCGCTGAAGCCGAGCATAAAGCGGTGTGCCGGGAAACGCTGTCTGAACCGTGACTTGCACTTCGTACAAGCCGCTCTCGCGAACGAAGCGCAGGACATCCTCGAATAATTCGGGGCCGGCGCCATCGAGGCCGAGGATAAAGCAGCCGTTGACGGAGATGCCGTGAGACTGAATCCGCTCAATTGCCTCGCTATATTTTTCGAACTGCTGGGCCTTCCAGTTTGCTTTCTGCTCGACGCCTTCGAGCGGCGCGCGCGTCGGTGCTTCGAATCCGATCAGCACCTGTGCGCAGCCGCTGTCTTGCATCAATGACAACAGCTCGTCGTCACTGGCGATGGAGACGTCCGTTTCGGTGAACCACCGAACTTGTTCGCCCGCGAGAGCCTTCAGCAGCTCTCGCCCGTGTGCTTTGTTCGCGAACGTGTTGTCGTCGGCAAACTCGATGAATGGCTGCCGCCAGATGCTTTTGATCCGACGAATCTCGTCAATGACCATCGGCACGGGCTTCACTTTGAACTTCGGAGAGATGCGGATCGACGCTGCGCAGAATTCGCAGTCGAATGGACAACCGCGCTGCGTTTGCACGGTCAGGCGGTTGTATTTCTCGACCTCGAGCAGCTCGTAACGCGGCATCGGCGCTTCGGACAGATCGAAGGCGATCCCTCGCGCGTCGTAAACGGTTTGTAGATTGTCGTCTTTGAGATCTTCGACAACCTGCGGCCACAGCGGCTCGCCCTCGCCGAGGACGACAGCATTTGCGTGCGCTGTTGCTTCGTGCGGCATTGCGCTGACGTGCAATCCGCCGAGGATGACTTTCGTTCCGGCGGCGCGATAGCGGTCCGCCAGCTCGTACGCTTCTTTGATTTGTGCACTGAAGCTCGAGATCGCGACGGCATCGAATTCGCCCGGCATCCACGGCGATGGAAGGACATCGGGGACTTCCACGTACTCGATTTCAACGTCGTTCGGCGTCGCGCCCGCGAGCGTGAGCAGGCCGAGACTCGGCAGCGACGCGATGACGCGACTGCGCTCGACGAAACCGGGAAGCGTCAGCCCGAGCGCATTCAATTCGGCGTTGTGCGCCCGGACACCGCTCATCGCCAGGAGACCGAGTCGCATTTAGAGCCATCCCGCCAGGAGACCGCCAATTCCCACGAGCACGGCGGCGACCGGAATGGGAAAGAGTCGTCTGAGCGCGGGACGCCATGCGGTGAGAAAACAGCAGGCTGGCATCGCCACTACCGCGGTCGCAAAACCAGCCGATGCGACTCGGCTGTACGAAGACGGAACAGCCACGAGGGTGAGCGCGAACAGCACATTGAGAATGCCGAGTCCGAAAAATGAGATGTGACCGAGGCGGATCATGCGACGCCGCAGCGAGCCGTAGCCGCCCATCCAGTTTTCGTTATGGAAGTACAGGCCGATCACGGCTCCCGATGATGCCCCCGCAACCATGCTGATCCACCCGATGAGGAGATTGAGTCGAATCGGCTCGATCATCCGAACCGCACGCAGAGCATAGAGACCGATCCGCCATCGATCCCTTCGACCGGAAACGAAACGCGATCGTCTTTGCTGCGCGCGCCCATGACGTACATTAGCGGCAGGTAATGGTCGGGCGTGGGAACGGAGAGCACGGCGTCGCGCCCGAGCGATTCGTAATCGATCAGCGGCTCGTCATTGCCGGCGAGCAGCATCTCGCGCGCCTGTTTCTCGAAGCGCACCGCCCAATCAAATGGCTCGGCAGGATGACGTCCCCACGCATACGCATGCAGGTTGTGCACGAGATTGCCGCTGCCGATGATCAGAATGCCTTCCTCGCGCAGCGGCGCGAGACGTGAGCCGAGCTCGTAATGAAACTTCGGCGGTTGCGTTTCATCGATGCTCAACTGAACGACGGGAACGTCGGCGTTCGGAAATACGTGGCAGAGCACCGACCATGTGCCGTGATCGAGTCCCCATTGATGGTCAGCGTCTGCTCTCAGCAACGTTTGCAGACGCGCGGCGAGTTGCAGATCGCCAGCCGCCGGATATTGCACTTCATACAGCTCGCGCGGAAAACCGCCGAAGTCGTGGATCGTGCGCGGATGCTCCATCGCAGTGACGAGCGTCAAGGGCAAATACCAATGCGCCGAAATCATCACGATCGCCTTTGGCCTCGGCATCGATTCTCCGATCGCGCGCCAAACTTTTGTGTAAGCGTTCTCCTCGATCGCGTTCATCGGATTGCCATGCCCAAAGAAGATCGCCGGCGTTCGCATTACGCACTCACCGGCTCACCGGCGAGCCGCTCGATTGTGGCAATCGCCCGCTCGACCTGACGTTGGCGCTTGTCGCTCTTCCGCACATTTCCTATGACGTCCTCGATGAGTGCCCAGGTTACATTCGACGGCTGATAGCGATCAGGTGACGACTCGGCCACGTGTCTTCCGAGCGCGCCGAGGGCAGTGTGGTACGGCAGCGGGGTGGGATCGTCGATGTAGCGGGCGACGAGCAATCCGACCGCGGCGGATTCGACATAGCCTTCGACCCCGGTGATCTGGCCGGCAAAAAAAATCCGCGGATCGCGCTTCGTTTGAAACGTCGGCGTAAGGTGCTTCGGTCCGTTGATGAATGTGTTCCGATGCATCGATCCGAAGCGCGCGAAGGCGCAGTTCTCGAGTCCGGCGATCATCTGAATCACACGCTTTTGCTCGGGAACTTTCATTTTCGTCTGGAAGCCGACGATGTTGAAGTACTCGTCCGACAAATCCTCTTTTCGCAACTGCACGACGGCATACGGTCGCTCACCAGTCATCGGATGCTCGAGGCCCACGGGCTTCATCGGACCGAATCGCAGCGTCTCGATGCCGCGCGACGCGATCTCCTCGATCGGCAGACAGCCTTCGAAATGCACCGCCTGCTCGAAATCGTGCAGCGGATAGATCTCCGCCGTCAGCAGCGCATCCACGAGCGCTTCGTACTGCTCGCGATTCATTGGCGCGTTGAGGTAATCGCGTCCGGAGCCTTTGTCGTAGCGCGATTTCCAATAAAGCTTCGAGAAGTCGAGCGAATCGGCGGCGAGAATCGGCGCGATGGCGTCGTAGAAGTACAAACCGTCGCGGCCGAGGAAGTCGTTGATCGCGTTGAAGAGCGGGTGGGATGTCAGCGGGCCCGTTGCGATCACCAGAAAATCGTAGCCGCTATAGTCTAGCGACGTTATTTCATCACGATATACAGTGATATTCGCCTGCGCCTCGACCGCCTGCGTCACCACGGCGGAGAAGCGCTCGCGATCGACGGCAAATGCATCGCCCGCCGGAACGCGCGCCTCGTCGCCGCAGCGGATCACCAGCGATTCGAGAATCTGCATCTCGCGCTTGAGGAGGCCGACGGCGTTCGTGATCGCCGACGAGCGGAACGAATTCGAGCAGACGAGCTCTGCGAGATTCGACGTCTGATGCGCCGGCGTCATTTTCGCCGGCCGCATCTCGAACAGGTCTACCGAGTGGCCGTGTCGAGCGAGTTGAAATGCGCATTCGGAGCCGGCCAACCCGGCGCCGATGATTTTGATTCTAGTGGCCGTGATATCCAGTATCTCCGGAGGTCGGTGGCGGCGATGGAGTACTGCTGGGACTTGGCGATGCTGGCGGTGGCGAAGGCTGCTGCTGTTTAGGCGGCGGCGCCCATCGCTTGATGTAGAAGTAGTAAATCATCAACACCACAAATGTGATCGCCCCAATAATGATCAAGATCCCCAAGATAACCCAGATGTCCATCTGAGCACCCCCTGTGAGCTTACAAGCCGGTTCGCTTTAGTTCGAAGGCTCGTTTGCCGTGAACGTCTGCGCATCCTCGACGCGGATCTCGCCGAATTTCTGTTCGTAGAGTCCGATGTTGTGGCGCAGCGCTTCGAGGAGCTGCTTCGCATGGAGCGGCGTCATGATCGCCCGGCTGTAGATCTTCACGTCGGGACGACCCGGCACCATGCGGCCGAGATCGATCACGAACTCGCTAGGCGAGTGAATGATGTTCGCGAAGTTGATGTACTCGCCCTGCGCGACGTTGTCATCGAGTGTGATGCGGATCTGCTGTTGTTGCTGTTCCATAGGCGCTCGGCTCCTTGGAAAGCTGGTCGGGCAGGCGGGATTTGAACCCGCGACCACCTGAACCCCATTCAGGTACGCTACCAGGCTGCGCTACTGCCCGACGGAAGCGCGATCGTAGCACGTTAACCGATACCGTCAGGAGCTATTCCGTCGCCAAAAGGTTGCCTGTGATCGGTTGTCGGTTGTCTCCGCCCCGACAACCGAGAACTGACAACCGACAACTGTCTTTCACAACTTCGTGGCCCAGACGATCAAATACTTGGTCACGTCGATGTTTTTCGGCGACGGCGTGACAGCGATCTCCTGCACTTCCCTCGCTTTCGCGAACAATTCGTCGCGAAACGCCTGCAGCTCTCTGTCCCACGCGCGCTGGATCTGCACGATTTTTTCCATGTAGTCGATTTCCAACATCGAGTGCGGCGGGTCAACGACTGCTGCGGGCTTTCCGCTCGTGATGTTGTACAGCGTCTGTCCCCAGGCGACGTTGACGTTCTCTCGAGGAAGATCGGCGGGCTGCGGCTCCTTCGCGTCGAGCTCGCGTATGTCTTTCTCCGATTTTTCCTTCACCTGATCGATGCGGCGGCGGAACGTGCTCTCCAGTCGCTCGGCTTCGTTTTCCAGTCTGCGGTTCGCCTCTTCCATGCAGCGCGCGAGAAATGCTTCGCGCATTTCGTGCGCTTCGGAGTACATCGCGAATGCCGGATTGTGAAAGAGCTGCAGTTTCTCGCGATCGGCGACGTATTGCTTGAACGTCTCCTCCGCCTGCGCGGCCGCCTGCGCAAGAGTGTCGGAGGAGATCTTCGATGAGATTCGCCGATTCGGATCGGGCTCCGCATGCATTTTCACAGCATCGGGATTGATGAGCTTTCCCTCGCTCCACGTGACCGACGCTTCGGCGACATCGATCGGCGCCGCGTACGCGCGCGAGAGCGTTTGATGCACTCCGCTTCGCGGCTCATTCAGCGTGACCACCGCTTCGGCCATCACAAACGGCTTGTATGCACCTCGGCCGCCGTAAACATAAAGCTGCTCGACTGCCATGCCTGGCGGCGCAACGTGACGGCCACGCGCGGGGAATGATTCTGTTTGCGCCGCGCCGCTGCGCTCGATCGCCAACCCATGGGCGACCGGCGTGGCATCCAGCACCCGTCCTGGCACTTCGGCGAGCGCGCGGCGAACGTCTTCACGCCGATCGGGTGGCAGGAGGAACACGACGCATCCGCCGCCCCCCGCCCCGCACACTTTGCCAGCCCACGCGCCGGCCGCGGTTGCGGCGGCGATCGCCGCTTCGATTTCCGGCGTGGAGATGCCGTTGATGAGCGCTTTGCGACTTTCCCATTCGTGCGCGAGCGCCGCGCCCGCCGCGCGAAAGTCGCCGGCCGTGAGCGCCTTTTCCATCTCCATGGCGCTTTGCGCGATACGCTCGAGTCCCTTGTGCACTTTTCGTTTGCCGTCGATCTGCCGCTTGTACATTTCCCAGTTGTTCGTTCCTGAAAAATGCGCGACGCCGGTGTAGTGCAGCAGCATGTGCTCCGAGAGGCGCTCGATCGGCAGCGGAATCTCATGGCGGACTACGGCGCCAGGATTGAGATGCAGCGCGGCAAGACCGCCGTACACCGGCGGGTAGTAATCCTGAATTCCCG
Organism: Acidobacteriota bacterium; assembly: GCA_003223695.1. Classification (GTDB taxonomy): domain Bacteria; phylum Acidobacteriota; class Thermoanaerobaculia; order Gp7-AA8; family Gp7-AA8; genus Gp7-AA10. The sequence continues at coordinate 5,014 of QHVY01000088.1, read as the reverse complement.
CGGGCACTCCGATCAGACGCGTCTCGAGATCGCGGACGAGCGCGACAAGATTGTCCCCTTCGACCGCAATTCCACTCAGCTCGCAAAGCGCGCGCACAAGCGTAACGGTCAGCGCGGAGGATCCCCCCAGTCCAGATCCACGAGGGGCGTCGGTCCGGGTGGTGATGCGAATGCCGGAGAGATGAAAGTGCTCGAGGACGCGGTGAATCAGCGCCGCTTTTGGATCGACGGCGATTTCGTGGAGCGACTCGTAGCGCTGCTCGTACTGCTGATCGGTTAGATGGATCTCGATGCCGCTCTCGCCGGTCTCCGCGACTTCGGATTCCGCGTAATACGAGATCGCCACGTTGACGGTGCGCGAGCCGGGATGGAAAAGATAGAGCGGCCAGAGGTCGAGAGTGCCTCCCGCGAGATCGGCGCGCACGGGCGCCCTGACGGTCACCTTGTTCATGATTCGGTCGCCGATTGCTGGCTACGCTAAAAGAGTGCCCGGCGTCTGGAAGCGAATTCTGCCACTTGCGGGGGTGTGAGGGCGAGCTTTGGCGCCAGGCTCACAACATTTCTTCGAAATTGTTGTGCCAGCGCCGCCGGCAGTGGATCGGGCGTAATCGATTTCAGCTTCAACGGATCGAGCCATTTGCCGTGGTCGGAGACGCGATAGTCGAGATGCGGTCCCGTCGTCAGCCCGGTCGAGCCGACGAAGCCGATCACCTGCCCCTGCATTACCTTGGCTCCCCGGCGGATGCCTTTTCCGAATCGCCAGAGATGCAGGTAGTACGTGTCGAGACGGGCAGTGTGGCGAATGCGAATGTAGTTTCCTTCGCCGCGCTTACGGCCGACTTCCACGACGACGCCGTCCGCGGTGGTCATCACCGGGGTGCCGACCGGCGCGCCGTAGTCCACGCCGTTGTGCGGCCGGAAGCAATGAAGAATCGGATGCCAGCGGCTCTTCGAGAATTTCGATGTGATGCGCGTGAACTGCAGCGGCGCGCGAAGAAATTGTTTGCGCAGAGGACTGCCGTTTCGAGCGTAGTAGCCCGCCCTCCCGTCCGGCATCTCCTGGCGGAATGCTTCGTATGTCTGGCCGCTGTGTGTGAACTGCGCTGCGAGCACGGGACCGTAACCGAGGGGATCGGATCCGCTGAAACGTTTCCGAACGACGAGGCTGAATGAATCGCCGCGCTGCAGGGCAAAGAAATCGATGTCCCACTGAAAAATGTCGACGATCTGCTGCGCGAGCTGCGGACCTTCTCCCGCAGACATCAGAGCGTCGTAAAGCGAGCTGTCGATGTGCGCCGAAATCACGCTTTCGATTTCGCGAATCGGCGCCTGCTGCGGCACGACGAGAAATCCGTTTTCATTACGCACGGCGTCGAGCTCGCCCCAGCCGGTGATCTTCATCTGCACCGTATCGACGTTGCCGGCCGGCTCGTAGTGGAAGCGCACGAGATTTCCTGGCTGCAAACGCCGAAGATCAAAGCTGCGCGCCGCTTCACGCGTCAGCGTCGCGGCGTCGCTGCGATCGAGACCGCCGTCGACGAGGACCGACTCGAGCGTGTCGCCATTTTCGATCGTGAGTACGATGGAGTGCGCGGGCAGGGCGGCGGGAAGGGGCGCGGACAAATCGTCGTAGCGCAGTCGCGGATTCGATCGGCTCGCCATCTCAGGAGCCGCAGTGTTCATGATCGTCAGAAGGAGAGACGCGGGCACGACCGCGAGAAATCTCTTCATGAAAGCGACTTTTCGATGCCGGGGGAATGAACCGGTGCCGATGCTACCACGAGATCTCACGCCCACCCTCCGCTTCAGGACTGAGGACTGAGGACTGAGGACTGAGTTGGCTGGGTCACTTGCTCGACGGTTGTAACGTCAGCATTTGAAACGGGGCTTTTTGGGTATCGTCGCGCAAAGGATCGGGCTTATGGAAATTCGCCGGAACGATGAACAGGTCCGCGGGAACCTTCGCCTTCGGCTCGATGCTGGTCACAGTCAGTTCTCGCGTCTGCGTGAGCGTTCGGCTCAATTGGAGCTTGGAGCCGGCGATCTGCGGATTGTCGTTGGTCGTCGTCACTGAGATGGTCTGCTTCAGCGCGAATCCTTTGATCTTCGTGTTCTCGGTGGTGATCAAATCGTCGAGGTCCGGATTACCCGTGCGGATGCCGCCGCCGGCGAGAAACGTCTCGGCGACTTCGCCGAAGGCCTGTGTCACCCATTTATCGATGATCTCATTGACCGTTTGCGTGAGCGGAATCGTGCCGAACGCGAGCGTGATGTCGTATTTGATCGTCAGCCTGTAGTGCTCAGTGGGCAGACCGGCCATGAGGGGGTGATCCTCGAGCTGCGTGAGGTTCACCTTCTTGTTGCTGATGGTGATGCGCGCGGAGCCGATCGCGCTGGCGACGCCGGCAGCATTGACTTCCACATATGTCTTTTTCGAGGGATCGACGAATATCATCGTCCTCGATCCGTTCGTGGTGATGACGTAGGTGCCGCTCGTAAATCCCGCACCAGAAACGAATTCGACCCGCGAGCGGTCGCCGTCGATCACTCCGCGGCCGGTGATGTCGGTGGAAGGAATGGATTCGAGATCGGAATGCGTCGTTTGGCGGAATTCGTACTGAACTGCCGCAGCGGAAACACTTTGCACATGCACCGCCGCCAGGAGCGCGATCACCAACCCAACCCTTTTCATTGAATACCCTCTATTTTTGTTGAGTATACACCGCTCATCCGGAAATAGCCTTCGGCGGTAGCGCGTTCGGCTTCGCATGTCGCTCACGAAGTGGATTTCTGTCGCGCTCTGCACGGCCGCGGTCGCCGTTCCGGCGTCTGCAGCGCGCGTTGTGGATCCGAACTCGCTCGACGAAGTGATCCACAGAGTGCAGGAGCAGCAGAAAAAAACCTCGTCACTCGAAGCTGATTTTCGCCAAGAGAAAGAGCTCGCCCTTCTTGCGAAGCCCGAGCAGTCGACCGGCCACTTCACCTTTTCGAAGCCGAACAATGTTCTGTGGCGTTATGACGCGCCCAAGCGCGTGGAGATGCTTATTACGAACGGCGTGCTCACAACGTACTATCCCGATCTCAATCGGGCCGAGCAGATTGAGGTCAAGCGCTATCAGGACCGCATCTTCAAATACATGGGCGCGAGCGGAGCCATCGACGAGCTGGCGGCCTATTTCGACTTCACGTTCGTCAACAAATCGGATGATCCCTTTTACATGCTCGATCTGAAGCCGAAGACGAAGGGCATCGCCAAGCGCGTGGAGAACGGCGATGTCACGCGGTACTAGTTCACGAACGTGCGCATCAACGAGCCAATCGATCAGGGACGCTTCACACTGAATCTGCCGAAAACGGTCCGCCTGGAACAGATGAAACTGCAGTAGGACTGAGGACTGAGGACTGAGGACTGAGTTTCGTCTCCTCCGCTCTTCCGGCGCCGCCCGCGCCGGTCTAATCACAACAGCTCACGGTGAAATTCGTACCCCCGTATTTATGCCGGTTGGAACCGCTGCGTCTGTAAAGAGTCTAACGACCGAACAATTGAAAACACTCAGTCCTCAGTCCTCAGTCCTCAGTCCTGAATCCTCAGTCCTCACTCCCGAGATCATCCTCTGCAATACCTACCATTTGATGTTGCGGCCTGGCGTTGACTTGATCGAGAAGTTAGGCGGCGTCCACAAATTCATGTCGTGGGATCGCGCGGTCCTTTCCGACTCCGGCGGTTTTCAAGTGTTCTCGCTGGCGTCGATCCGTAAAGTGCGCGAAGAGGGCGTTGAGTTTCGCAGCCATATCGACGGCTCGTTGCATTTCCTGTCGCCTGAGAAATCGATCGAAATCCAGTCGCGCATGGGCGTGGACATCGCAATGGCATTCGACGAGTGTCCCGGCTACGGCCTTTCGCACGAGGAAGTGGAGCACTCAATGGAGCTCACGCATCGTTGGGCTCGAAGATCGCTGGCCGCTCGCCGTTCGCCGTTGTTCGGAATCGTGCAAGGCGGCATTTACAAAGATCTCCGCAAACGAAGCGTCGAAGAAATCGGATCGATGGACTTCGACGGCGTTGCGCTCGGCGGCATCGCGGTCGGCGAATCGAAAGAAGAGATGTTCGACATCATCAATTACACGGCTCCACTGATGCCGGCGGAGAAGCCGAGGTATTTGATGGGGGTGGGGACACCGGAGGATCTCGTCGATGCGGTCGGTGCGGGTATCGACATGTTCGATTGCGTGATGCCCACTCGGAATGCGCGCAACGGCACGCTGTTCACGAGCGCCGGGAAGGTGCACATCAAGAACGCCAAATATTCAGAGGATACTGGGCCGCTCGATGCGGAGTGCGACTGCGTCACGTGTGGAGCGGTTTCGCGGGCCTATCTGCGGCATCTGTTTACGAGTGGCGAAATTGCCGGGCTGGTCTACAACACCATCCATAACGTCTGGTTCTACCTTGACTTGATGCGCAAGGTGCGGCAGGCTATCGCGTCCAATTCGTTCGCGGCGTTCCGCGAAGCCTTCCTTTCGCAGCTGACCCGAGAACGCGAATCATGAACACATTTGCTTTGTTTCTTCAGGCCGGCGGCAATTCGACCGCCGCATTTCTGGTGCAGATCCTGCCGATCGCAGCGATCTTTCTCGTCTTTTACTTTCTGGTCATCGGTCCGGCAAACAAGCAAAAGCGGAAAACGCAACAAATGCTGACCTCGCTCAAAAAAGGCGATCGCGTGGTCACCTCGGGCGGGATTTACGGGACGATTCAAGGTGTTGAGCCGGACGTTGTCTATCTGAAGATTGCCGACAACGTGAAGGTGAAGGTAGCCCGGTCGGCAATTACGGGAGTTCAGAGCGCTGAAGGCGCGGAGCAAGCCTGATCTCTGGAGGAAATCTTGAACCGAAGTCTGTGGTGGAAAGTGATCCTGATTCTCGCGGTGCTGGTCGCATTCAGCGCCGCGGTCATTCCCACGAGCAACAATCCGGAGCCGATCCGGCGTGGCCTCGACCTCAAAGGCGGCTC
>QHVY01000238.1 GCA_003223695.1 Acidobacteriota bacterium | reverse complement strand
CCGCGGCGGTGAAGAAGCCGAGGAGCTCGCCGCGGCGTCGATCGAATTCGAGATCGTGCCGGGCATCTCGTCGGCGATTGCCGGCCCGGCGTACGCCGGCATTCCTGTCACGCATCGCGAGCACGCGACATCTGTAACACTCGTTACAGGACATGAGAGCGACGAGACAACGGGCATCGATTGGCAGGCGCTCGCGCATCTCTCGGGAACGATCGTGTTCCTGATGGGCGTGGCTAACTTGCCGATGATCGTGCGGAAGCTGCGCGAGCATGGCGCGCCGGCATCGCGACCGATCGCGCTCATTTCGAAGGCGACAACAGCGCAGCAGCACACCGTCACCGGTACCCTGGAAAATATCGCGCAGCGTGCCACCGGCATCGCCACGCCGGCATTGATCGTCGTTGGCGGAGTCGTGCAACTCCATGAGGCGATCAACTGGTTCGAATCGAAGCCGCTGTTCGGCAAGCGCATCGTCGTCACTCGTGCGCGCGAGCAGGCCTCGGAGCTCAAGCGCCTGCTCGAAGAAGCGGGTGCCGAGGTGGTGCAATTTCCGACGATCGAGATCGCGCCGCCCGCGTCGTTTGAATCGCTCGATCGGGTCATCGGCGCGATCGGCGACGATCAATGGCTCATCTTCACTTCGTCGAACGGTGTCGATTCATTCTTCGCGCGGCTGCGGCATCACGGGAAAGACTCGCGCTGCCTGGCAGGTGTGATGATCGCCGCTGTTGGCGAGTCGACGGCGAGCGATCTTCGCGGCCGCGGCATCGAGCCCGATCTGCTTCCCGAGAAATTCCAATCGACGGCGCTGCTACCGCTGCTGGATGAGGATCAAAAGGGAATTCGTACTGCAGTCGTTCGTGCGGCAAAAGGCAGCGATGAGCTGATCGATGAGCTGCGCCGTCGTGGCAGCGAAGTCGACCTGGCGATTGCTTACGAAACGCGCCGCGTTGCGACCTCGGCTGCCGATCTCCACGACATCGATATCGTGACGTTCACCAGCGGCTCGACGGTCGACAATTTCTTCGAGGTCCTGCCGGACAAAACGATCATCGATCGCGCGATGCTCGCGTCGATCGGACCGACGACGAGTGACGCCATTCGCCGCCACGGCCGCAAGCCGGATGTCGAAGCGGAGAACGCCACTATCGCTGCACTTGTGGCCGCTATACTGCGCGCGTGCGACGTGAGAACGTAATCCAGGCGCTACTCTGGATTGCGGCGTTCTTTTTTGCGGTCGGTATTTTTCTCTCGCTGACGCTGTTGCTGCGCGACCTCCCGCCCACCCCGCCGGTGGCGATCGGGCGCGTGACCGTTGAGGGCGCGTCGAAGCTTCGCGACTACGCCGCCGCCCTCCTTTTTTTCGTCATCATCGCGCCGGCCACAATTTTTCTTTATCGGCTGGGCAGCAAGCAGCTCGACGCGTTTCGTAGAGAGTCGCGATTCGAGAATCTGGTTTCGTTTCTTTTCGTCGCCCCGTTTTTTCTCGCGCCCTTTTTGTATCTGACGACGTTCAAATGGGGATGGCCGCTGCTGATCCCGCTGCTCGCATCGCAGATCGGACCTCGCTTCGTCATTGCATACGAGCGGACGCTTTGGCTTCGCCGGCTCTTTCGACGGGAGATGCGGCCGTATCACACGCTGATCGTCGTTGAAGCGCTCGCGTGGGTTCTTTTTCGCTACATCGCGGTCGGGCGGCGGATCGCTCACATACCGACACTCTTTCTCGAGTGCATATTCGTAACAGTTATCGTGATACTTTTCTGGTGCGCGCTGCTGCTCATCGCGCGGCTGGCGGCGTACACGACTGGCGCCGACGCAGAAATCGCCTTTCAGCGCCTTTCGATTGCCGCGCTGCCGATCATCGCCCTACCGCCGATGGCGCTGGCGTTCGTGCCTGGCCGCGTGGCGATTTCCATTGTCATGACAACGGTTGTCGCGGCGATCGTTATCGCCCTTCGCGGAAATGATGCCGTTGATGGTCGTGCCGTACGCATTGCGGCTGCATACGCGATCATTCCGGTTCTTCTTTACTGCGTCAGCTACGCGTCGACGGCGGCGCTATCGCAGTGGATCGATCTCTTTCATCGCGGAGAGTCTCTCGGACCTGCGTCGGATTACCTTCGCGGGAAAATCCCGTATCGTGACGTTTTCGTTCTTCACGGATTGTTGGATGACGGACTCCTCGACGCCTGGCTGATGCGGCTGTTCGGTCGGAGCGTCTCCGTGGTCCTCGCTCGTCCTGTGGTCCTCGGCTCTTTTGCTCCGCCAGCGCTCTGGTACCTCGGGATGGCAATTTTCGATTCCATTCCGCTCGCCGCGCTCGTCGTGCTGTTAGGTGCGGTGACGACGGTCGACAACGAACGCATTTTCTTTGAAATCGCGGTGCTCGCGCTGCTGATTGGCGCGATTCGACGGAACTCCAAAACGCTCTTTGCGCTCGCGGGCCTCGTCGCGGGCGTGACGCTCTTTTTCAGCTTCGACATCGGTTTGTATGCGATCGGCGGCACGATCCTGACGCTGCTTCTTTCGCCGGCTAAGAGCCGGCGCTACGTAGAGCCGGCTCTCCAGCCGGCTCGGATCATCCCATTTCTCTTCGGATTTCTCGCTAGCGCCGCACCCTTCGCCATCTACCTCGCGATCCGCGGCGCGTTCGGTTCGTTCCTCACGAACTCGTTTGTGGTGGTGCCGAGGGTGATTGATGCGGCGTGGTCGCTGCCATTTCCCGATCTGACGACCACATTTCGCAAGGATCTCAACCTGCACACGATCGCCGACTTTTTTCTGTCGGAGAAATTCCGCTTCGTTCTCAATCCGCTGGTGATCGGCATCGCACTCGTGTGCATCGTGCAGCGCGCCATCCGCAGAGAGAGCGACTGGCTCGACGTGCCGCTGATCGCCCTCACCGCATTCGCGATCCTGACGCAGCGAAGCGCGTTAGGCCGCGCCGATTTCCAGCATCAATATTTCTCGGCGTTTCTGATCGGCCCGATGATTCTGATTCTGCTCATCTTTTTCTGGCGCGCCGCGGGGGCGATGGCCACCGTCGCGCTCCTGCCGTTTCTCTTCGTCGCCTTGTGGGTACCCGATATCGCCAACGTCCGGCTCGACGACACCACGCACTACCTTGGCCGCGTCAGCGGGATCGGATGGATCGATCCCAGCGCCATGGAGATTCGACATCGCATCGATCAGGTGCGCTATTTCGTGACCGATCTCAGCCGCCGTGGTGCTCCGATTTTCGATTTCTCCAATCAGCCGGCGCTCTATTTCTTTTGCGACCGTCCCAATCCGACGCGCTTCTACCAGGTGCCGATCCTCTCGCCGCCCGAGTTTCAACGCGAAGTGATAATTGCGCTGGAGCGAGCGAAGCCGCCGATTGTCATCCGCCGCTCCCCGCAACAGTTCGATGTCTTCGACGGCATCGACAACTCGGTGCGGGCGCAGGCGGTCGCTAGCTATATCAATGATTACTATAGCTACAATGCCTCGACATGGGGCGTCGAGATCTGGACCCGGAATGCGAGCGCGCGCCGGCTGAACATCGACGGCTACATGCGTCAAATTCGCTTGCCATCGCTCCGAGAGCTCGGTGTCCTCGGCGAGCGCGCCCGGCTCGTGTTTCCGTCGGTGGGCAGCTTGCCCGGTGCGAGCGAGACTTATTGGAAATCCGACCTCATGCTGCACAACCCGTTCACCGAGCGCATGTCGCTCGCCCTCCGCTATGTCGCCGGCGATTTTCACGCCGATCGTTACGTGGTGCTCGCACCTGGCCAGAGCATCCGATGGGAGGACGTTACGCACACGCTCTTTCATGCGCCCCGACGCTGCGCACAACGCGCGTGCCTCTGTCATCGCACCGCTGTCGCTGCGCGACACGGCTAAGGAGCTCATCATCTCCGCGATTCCTTCCGGGATGCAACGGCGCGTTAACCTCGGTCTCGTCAACATCGGCGAAGTGCCGGCCACATTTCGCATCGCGGTGCGCACGCGCAGCGGCCAGCGCGTCGACAGGATCATTAATCGCGTGCTCACGGAGGACGAGTTGTACATGCTGGAAGACGCCGAACGCGCGCTCGGGGTTCCCTTCGATGAGACGATGACGATTCGGATGACGATTCCCAGCGGCACCGCGGTCGGTTACGCGTCGGTGGTGGAGACGAACGGCGATTCGCAATTCCTCGCCGCGGTTCCTGCGCAATGAACATCGTGCCGCTGCCGGAGAGCTGGCGCGCGCGAGCGATGATCGTCAGCGATGTCGCCGATCCTGAGTCGTTTTTCGACAGCGTGCCATCATTTCCCCGACGCAAGCGCCGATTCGAATGGATGGTCAGCCGGATTGCGGAAAAGGAGCTGCGGCGTCGCGGCGCGTCCGGCAACTGCGTGTCGTTCTCGCATTCCGGGAGATACGGCGCGGCGGCCGTCGATGTCCGGCCGATCGGCATCGATGTCGAGATGTTGCGCGACATCTCCGAGTCTGCCGCGCGCCATTTTCTGAGTGACGACGAAATGGCGGCAATGCAGCGCTGCACGATCGCCCATCGAATGCTGCACTTCTGGAGCGCGAAAGAGGCGGCGTGGAAACAGCGCGGCGGCTCGGTGCCCACGCTCAAGAAATTGCGCGTGAAGTTCGAATCAGAAGCGGCAACCGGACTGCGATTTCAAGGCGTGGAGACGTTCGCGACCGGCGACCTCATTGCTGCGCTGGCAATGTCATCCCGACCCTGAGCGCAGCGAAGGGGAGGGATCGGTGTGGTAGGGCGGTGCGTAACTGCCGCTTCGCGCCAACCGACGACACAGGTTCCTCCCCTTCGCTGCGCTCAGGGTCGGAATGACACAGTGCCGCGCTTACGCTCTCCACTTCTTGAGCAGCGCGCGCGCCTCATCGACTGCCTGCGCCTGCTCAACCTCGTAATTCGGATCGTTCGGCGTGTTGAGAATGTCGCGCAGCGATTGGATCGCCTGCGGCTTCGTATCAGAGTTGTTGTTGACCATCGCTTCGGCCAGGAACACGCGCGTGATTTTGTTCGTCGGATCGATCTGCAGCGACTGGTTGAGGAACTTGAGCGCCTCACGGCTCGATGCCCAGCCGGTGAGGAACGGCACGTGCGGCGTCTGATCGTGCAATCGGCCTAACACGCGGGGCGGTGCGCCGCCTTCGAGCTTGGGATCGATCAGCATGGCAATCGTCGCCTCCCGCCGGATTCGATCCGCGGCCCCTTCACGCACCGCGGCGAGTTTTCCGTAGACGAGGGCCCACTCGCCCCAATTCACCGCGTCCCACAAAAAAACTTCGTCCGCGCTTGGAATCGTCTTCGCCGCACCGGCCACTTCTTTCTCAGTCGCCTTTGTGATGGAGCGGACGCCCTTCGTTGCGAGCTGTTTGTCGATCAGCGCCAGCGCCGCTTCGCCTTCTTTTTTCGCGGCGGAGTAAATCTGTTTCTTCTCGTCGTTCGTCGCCGCCACGTACTGACCTTTGAATCGCAGTGGTAGGCGGCGATCGCCGCGTCGACGTGCGGCGCCTTCGCGCGGCCACCCTGATGCCCTTCCGCGCGCAGAAGCCATTGCGCGTCCCCCTCCGCTGTCTGGGCATGTGCGGTGGCGGCAAACAATATTCCGGCGATCGCAAACAGTTTTCGCATCGCGTGATTCTATGGCACGTCGATTGAACTCAGCCATATCGATGCGGATCTTTCTTGCACTCAGCGTGTTGGGGCTTGCTTGCAGCCGCGAGGCGCCGCCGAGGGACTATCAGAACAATCCGCCGGCAATGACCCACCCGCCGACGAGCTCCGCTCAATCGCCGGCGGCGAACGGAATGAAGGGCGCCGCCCCCGAACCGAGCAAAGGCGTGGAAGGGAAGAACGTGAACCGGAACCCGATCTCGCCGGTTGCTCCGCCGACGCTGACGCTCAAAGATCAGCCGCCGCTGACGGATAGTCAGCATGCGACGCAGACGACATCGACGGCGGTGACGGGAACGCATCTGGCCGCCCCGCCGTAGTGGAGGACAGACAATCTTGTCTGTCTGGACAGGCAGGATTGCCTGTCCTCCACATAGAATCGCGCCTCGTTGCGCATCGTTTTCTTAGGCACTCCCGAATTCGCCGTCCCCACGCTCGACGCGCTTGCGGCCGCGCATGAAATCGCGCTGGTCGTCGCGCAACCGGACAAGCGCGCAGGGCGCGGATTGCAACTGCAATCGCCGGCGATCGCGCGGCGAGCAAAGGAGCTCGGGCTGCCGCTGGCGCAGCCGGCAAAAATTCGCGATGCCCTTCCACAGATTGAAGCGTTGAAGCCGGACCTCGGCATCATCGTCGCGTACGGAAAAATTCTTCCGCCGCAGTTGCTTCGAATCCCTTTTTTCAATGTGCACGCCTCGATTCTTCCGAAGTACCGCGGCGCAGCGCCGATTCAGCGAGCGATTGAGAGCGGCGAGATTGAGACCGGCGTGACGATCATGCGTGTCAACGAAGAGCTCGATCACGGACCGATCCTGGCGATTAAGAAGACCGCGATCGGTCCCGATGAACACGCGCCGTCACTCTCGAATCGTTTATCGAAGCTCGGCGCCGATTTGCTTCTGCGCACGCTCGCCGGCGACATGCGCGAGACGCCGCAGGATCATTCGCGGGCGACTCTTGCGCCGAAGATCGAAAAGTCGGAAGGCGAGATTCGCTGGAGCGACTCGGCCGGCGCGATCTACAACAAATATCGCGCATTCGATCCGTGGCCGGGCGTCTTTCAAGGCGAATTGAAATTGATCGAGATTTCCCCTGCGGCGGGTTCGGGCGTGCCAGGCGAGATTCTTTCGATCGATGATGGCGTCACGGTTGCCACTGGGAATGGCGCACTCAGACTCATCCTGCTGCAACGCGCAGGAAAATCGCGGCAGCGCGCCGCCGAGTTCGCGCGTGGGGCGGGATGGCGGGTGGGAGCGCGGCTGGAGTGAACGAGCGCGAGCGCGCTTTCAACCTTCTGCAGCGAATCGAACGCGAGTCGGCGTATGCCTCGATCCTGCTGCAGGACGAAACCGGCTTCGTTCGCACGCTTGTCCTCGGCGTTCTTCGCTGGCGATCTCGGCTCGATCACGCCATTGAGACTCTTGCTGCACGACGGCTGACGAAGCTCGATCCGAATGTTGTCGACATCCTGCGCATCGGCATTTACCAGCTCATGTTCATGGATGTCGCGCCTTACGCTGCTGTTTCGGAGACGGTCGATCTGGCCGGACGGTACGCCAGTCGCGCACGCGGTTTCGTGAACGCGATCCTGCGTAGCGCAACGCGGCGCGATCTTCACGCGCTGGCGAAAGATCTCGCAACGCGAACTGCGCATCCGCAATGGCTGCTCGATCGCTGGACTCGTAAGTTCGGAGCGGAGCGCGCCGCGAAGATTGCCGTGGCGAATCAGGAGCTGTCGTATCCGGATGTGTTTGCGTCGAATCCGCCGCCGGGCGCCGAGCCATCGAAGCTCGTGCCCGGCATGTACAAGCTGAGCGGCTCGAGCGCGCAGATCGAAGGCTACGCGCTCGACGAAGGTAGCGGCGTCATTGCCGATATCGCGGCAGCGACCGGCCGCGACATTCTCGATCTCGCTGCGGCGCCGGGCGGCAAAACAATCGTCATGACCGCGCGCGGCGCGAACGTCGTCAGCAACGACGTGTCGATTGCGCGCATTCGGCCGCTCATCGGGCGCTCAAAAAAACTTGTCGCCAGCGATGGCCGGCAGCCGCCGTTTCGGAAGCGGTTCGAGACTGTGCTGCTCGATGCGCCGTGCAGCGCGACCGGCATCATTCGCAAGAATCCGGAGATCAAATGGCGGCTGCGCGAGAACGATTTCCTCAAATTCGCCGTGTTGCAGCGCGAGCTGCTCGCGTCGGCGATTAAATATGTATCAAAATATGTCACTTATTCCACGTGCTCGCTCGAGCCGGAGGAGAATGATGAGATCGTGGCCGGTTACGAGCGAGCGGACATCTCGGAGTTTGTGAATCCCGAAGTGGCGAAATGGGTCGACAACGGCGTGTTGCGATTGACGCCGGAGTCAGGCGCGGATGGTTTCACGGCCTTCGTTCTTCGGGTACGATGACGATCACCACAGAGGCACAGAGAGCACAGAGGCCTCTGTGTCCTCTGTGTCTCTGTGGTGAATAAATGCCCCGCGATTTGCTGATCGGCAACGGATCGCTCGTCGTCGCATTCGATTCCAAGTACCGCCTGGCCGACCTCTACTTCCCGCACGTCGGGCAGGAGAATCACGCCGGTGCGCCGTCGCGCTTTGGCGTCTGGGTCGACGGCACGATGTCGTGGGTGTAGAGC
>QHVY01000237.1 GCA_003223695.1 Acidobacteriota bacterium | reverse complement strand
AAAATATCGCCTTGATCGATAACGCTCTCGATTCGCTTGACTTCATATCCTTCCATTGCCGCCTGTAGCGCACAGATCGGATCGATTTCCGTGACAACGACGCGCGCTCCCTGGCCGCGCAGAGCCTGCGCGCACCCCTTGCCGACCTCACCGTAGCCGCAAACCACCGTCATTTTGCCTGCGATCATCACGTCGGTCGCACGATTGAGACCGTCAATGACGGAATGGCGGCAACCATAGATATTGTCGAATTTTGATTTGGTTACAGAATCATTCACATTGATTGCCGGAAATAGGAGCGTGCCCGTCTGCATCATCTGATACAGCCGATGCACGCCGGTCGTCGTCTCCTCGGAAACACCCTTGATCTTCGCGGCTACGCGCGTCCAGCGTTGCGGATCGCGGGCGAGCTCTTTTCGCAGCAGATTGAGAATGACGCCCCACTCCTCCGGCTCGTCGCTCGGCTTGAATTCGGGAACGCGACCCTTGCCTTCGCATGCGACACCCTGATGAACGAGCAGTGTGGCGTCGCCACCGTCGTCCACAATGAGCGTCGGTCCGCCTCCATCCGGCCACATCAGTGCCTCTGACGTGCACCACCAGTACTCTTCAAGTGTTTCCCCTTTCCACGCGAATACGGGAACGCCACGCGGATTCTCGACCGTGCCGTCGCCAACAACGACCGCCGCTGCCGCGTGATCCTGAGTGGAAAAGATGTTGCAACTGACCCAGCGCAGGTCTGCGCCAAGCAACTTCAGCGTCTCGATAAGAACGGCGGTCTGCACCGTCATGTGCAGTGACCCCATGATGCGCGCGCCGGCAAGCGGCTTTGTTGGGCCGTACTGATCGCGAATGGCCATGAGGCCAGGCATCTCGTGTTCTGCCAAACGGATTTCCGAGCGACCGAGGGTGGCAAGGGAGAGGTCGCGGACTTTGAAGGGCTGCCTTCCCGCGGCACGCGCGGCGTCAAATTGATGCGTAATTTCAAGAGTGGTGCTCATAGATGCGCCGGATTGTATATTACCCGCGCCATGATTCGACAGACGCTCATCGCCACACTTCTATTCGCCACATCGGCAATCGCTCAGCAGACGCAGACAACACCACCGAAGCCGACACTGCGCGAGCTGACCATTGAAAACATTTTCGATCCCAAACGGCGCGTTGCGTTCTCCGGAGCGCCGCAAGGCGGCTTCGTCTGGCTGGACGATAAGACTTTCACCTGGCCGCACACCAATGAGAAGGGCGACATTACCGAGCAGGTCGTGATCGACACCGACACCGGAAAGAAGCGCACGCTTTTTGATGCCGCGAAATTACAGGCCGCTGCGCGCAAAATCGCCGGCGTCACTGAAGATTCAGCCCGAACAAGAAGAGCATCATCCTCACGGTCGGAGATGATCTCTACTCATACACGTTCGATTCTGATTCGCTGACGCGTCTGACTTCCACGCCGGGAGAGGAGCAGGAGCCAAGCTTCAGCCCCGACGGCCGTTTCATCGCCTTTGTCCGCAATAACAACCTTTATGTTGTGGACGCCGCGACGCAGCGCGAGCGCCAACTCACCACGGACGGCAATGAAAACATGCTCGACGGCATCTTCGATTGGGTCTATCAGGAGGAAGTCTACGGACGCGGAAACTTCCGCGGCTACTGGTGGAGTCCCGATTCATCACACATCGTGTATCTGCAGCTCGATGAGCGCCCGGTGAAGCGATTCACTGTCGTCGATCACATTCCAACGATGCAGAAAATCGAGCTCGAGCCCTACCCTAAGGCGGGCTTTCCCAATCCGATCGCGAAGCTGTTCACTGTCGCCGCAAACGGAACCGCCCCGCACGAAGTAAATACGGAGCCTTACAGCGGCGGAGATTTCCTGATCGTTAGCGTTGATTGGACGCCGGACAGTTCCAAGGTCGTCTATCAGATTCAAAATCGCGAGCAAACGTGGCTTGACGTCAACATGGCCGACTTGTCCGGCGGCGGCACACCGAAAACGCTCTTCCGCGAAACGACAAAGGCTTGGGTGGAACCGGATCACAATCAGAAGATCACCTGGCTGAAAGACGGATCGTTCCTGTGGTTGAGCGAGAGAAGCGGATTCAAGCACCTCTATCAGTACACAGCCGACGGAACGCTCGAGAAACAAATCACAAATGGCCCGTGGGAAGTCCGCTCGCTGCACGGCATCGACAACCACAATGACTGGATCTACTTCTCTGGCACCGAACGCAGCGTGCTCGGAACAGACGTTTATCGTGTTCATCTCGACGGCAGCGGATTGGCCCGCTTGTCGGATGCTGCCGGCGAGCACAGAGCGATTTTCAACCCTGCAATGACCCAATACGTCGACTCGTGGGGCGACATCCAGACGCCGCCCCAGGTCTCGCTTCTGCGCAATGATGGCTCCAGAGTCCGCGTCATCGACACAAACGAGGTGACCGCGCTGCGCGATTACAGAATCTCCAAACCGGAGTTCCTGCAGGTGAAAACGCGGGACGGCTTCGCGATGGAAGCAATGATCATCAAGCCGCCGGACTTCGATCCATCGCGCAAATATCCCGTGTACGAGTACACGTACTCGGGCCCGCACGCCCAGCAGGTCCGGAACGGCTGGCGCGGCACACAATATCTATGGTGGCAACTCCTGGCGCAGCGCGGCCTGATCGTCTGGGTCTGTGACAACCGGACCGCGAGCGGCAAGGGAGTGGAATCGACCTGGCCCGTCTACAAGCACTTTGGTGAGCTCGAGCTGCGCGATCTCGAAGATGGCTTGAGGTGGCTCACGTCGCAGCCGTATGTTGACGGATTGCGCGTCGTGCTCGACGGCTGGAGCTACGGCGGATTCATGACCAGTTACGCGCTCACGCACAGCACAATGTGGTCCGCGGGAATCGCCGGCGGCACGGTCTCCGACTGGCACGATTACGATTCGATCTACACCGAGCGCTACATGCTCATGCCGCAGAACAATCCGGACGGCTATCAGAACAGCTCTCCCCGATTCGCGGCCAAGGATCTGCACGGCGCGCTGCTGCTGTTGCACGGAACGATCGACGAAAACGTCCACATGCAGAACACGATTCAATTCGCGTACGAACTGGAAAAAGCGGACAAGCCGTTCCGCCTGATGGTCTACCCGAAGTCGCGGCACGGCGTCAGCGATCCACTTCTCGTACAGCATCTGCGGATGACCATGCTGCAATTTATAGATGATAATTTATTACGTAAATGACTACTGTTCAGCGTGCTCGAGCTCCTCGTGCCGCTTCACAGTGTCGGGCGGAAGGCGGTCGCGCAGCCAGATTCGTTCGACAATCGGATATGCGGCGGCGATCGGCAGCGCGAGCACGGCGCCGATCACGCCCTGCAGCGTCCCGCCGATGACGATCGCCAGGATGACCGTGAGAGTCGACAGCCGCATCGTATCGCCGTACACACGCGGAGCGATGAGGTAGTTTTCGACCAGGTGATAGAAAAGATACGCGGCGACGATGATCACGCCGCGCACCGGTGAGATCACGAATCCCAGCAACGCAGCCGGAACGATCATGATGATCGTCCCGACCACCGGCACGAAATCGAAGATGAACGCGATCACCGTCAGCAGCAGCGTGAGCGGAATGCGCAACGCGCTGAGAACGATCAGCACGAATCCCGCGCAGATCAGCGAGGTGATCACGTTGCCGCGCATATACGCGAGCACCACGCCGCTCATCTCGCGGCCTGTTTGATCGATCCGTCCTCGAAAGCGGCGCGGTGCGAAGCTGAGGAACCAGGCAAATACTTTGCGACCCTCCACCAGTAAATAAAGGGCTACCACGAGCACCAGAACCACCGCGGAGAGTCCTACGATGGCGAACTTGCCAGCCACCAGGCCTCGAACCATCCAGTCACGCGTCATCGCCCCCGGCGCCTTCAGAAGCGCACCGAGTGACGGAAAGACCTTTGTCACTCGCTGTGCGATTTGCGGCAACTGATGTGAGACGGCCGCGATCTCCCGGCTGATCGCAGGCAGCAGTCCGACGAGAAACGCCACCAGCAGCCCAAAGACCACAAACGCCACGGCCAGAACGGCGATCGTTTGGCGCACTCGGTGTACCTCGAGCCAGAGGACCACCGGGTCGAGCAACACGGCGATCACCACAGCGATGATGAGCATCAAGATGACCGGCCAGAGCTTGATCACGATGACGGCGAGCAACACCGCCAGCGCGATCTTCAGCAGCGTGACAAACGGAACGCGCAGCTCCACGCAATCCGTCTATGCACGGCGCCCGCCCGCGCGCTAATCCTCGAGTCGGAACCCAACTTTGATCTTGACCTGGTACTGCGCCACGCGCCCCTTTTCGATCCGGCCGCGCATTTCCGTCACCTCGAACCAGTCGAGATTGCGCAACGACTTCGACGCCCGCTCGACACCCAGCGAAACTGCTTTTGCAAAGGACTGATCGGACGTCCCGAGCGAAACTGCCTTTGCGAAGGACTGATCGGACGTCCCGACGATCTCCACGAGCTTGTAAACCCTGTTCTCGGCCATACTTCCCTCCGTGAGGCGGTATTATTGTTCGTCGGCCAAAATTGAGGCGAGCGGAATGAGAGCGGGACCCAACGATCGCGTGAGGCGCCAACTGATGCGCGATGCCGTCTCCGACAATCTCGAGACAATTCGAGGCTTGCCGCCGCGCAGCGTGCGGCCAGTACCGCGGGCGGGAGGGGTGTGGACGCGGCGACTGCCATTGCTTTTGATTCCTGTCACCCTCCTCGGTGCCAGTTATCTCGTCAGCGAACCGCCAATCCTGCGTACGGTCAGACAGCCAACGGCGGCTGTCCTCCACACGGCGATGATCGATTCGACCGAGCCGGTAAAGGCCGCCGCGTTTCCCCTCGCTGTCCGCCGCGTGATTCTCGACGCCGGACATGGCGGAAAAGACGCCGGCGCTCTCTCATCGTCGAATCTCAGCGAGAAGGAGATCACGCTCGATATCGAGCGCCGCCTGCAAGCGTTGCTCAAACAGCAGGGATTCGAAGTCGTCGCCACACGCAATGACGACCGCATGATTCCTCTGCGCGAGCGTGCCCGGCTCGCGAACAGCTCGGAAGGCGACATCTTCGTCTCGATTCACGTGAATTCGCTCCGCACTCACATCAACAGCCACGGCATCGAGACCTACTACCTCGGTCCGACAAAGGATCCTCTGCTCACGCAATTGGCGGCCGAGGAGAACGGGACGTCGGGGTATTCAATTGCCGATCTGCGAAAACTTCTCGATCGCGTTTACGCTGACGTCCGCCGCGACGAGTCGCACCGGCTCGCATCGGCAGTGCAGCAACAGCTCTTCGCGAATTTGCAGACCATCGATCCCGGACTGGAAAACTGGGGCATCAAGCGCGCGCCGTTCATCGTCCTCGTGGCCACCGACATGCCGGCGGTGTTAGCGGAAGTGGGATGCCTGTCGAACGAACGCGAAGCGGTGATGCTGAAGAATCCGCAATACCGGCAGCAGATTGCACAGGCGCTCTTCCGTGGAATTTCTGAATATGCAAAGAAGGGAACGTAAGATTCACCACAGAGATCACAGAGATGTCTCTGTGTCCTCTGTGATCTCTGTGGTGAATAGAAAGGTAGCGAATGGCTGAAATCCTCCACGTCGGCATCGACCTCGGCACATCGCGCAGCGCGATCTCCGCGTCGAACGGCGAGCGCTTCGTCGTCGACAGCTTCGTCGGATGGCCGGCCGACATGGTGGCGAAGAAGATTCTCAAACGAAATGTGCTGATCGGCCACGAAGCGGTCGCCAACCGGACGATGCTCGAGCTGCATCGGCCGCTCGAGCGCGGCTTGCTGAAGGAAGGATCGGACAAAGATGTCGAGGCCGTGCGCGAGCTGCTGCGTCACCTGTTAGGCCTGGTCGGCGTGAAGAAAAATGGAAAGGTCGACAGCGGTAACGTGCGCGCGGTCGTTGGCGTTCCCGCGGCGGCGCTGCGCACGAACAAGCAGTACCTGCGCAATTCGATGAAAGGCATCGTCGACAGTCTCATGATCGTCTCCGAGCCGTTCGCCGTCGCGTACGGGCTCAACGCGCTGCTGCATACGATGATCATCGACATCGGCGCCGGCACGACCGACTTCTGCGTCATGAAAGGCCGCTATCCGACGGAAGAAGATCAGCGCACGCTGACCACAGCTGGCGACTCGATCGACGCGCATCTGCTGAAATTGATCGAAGAGCGCTACCCGCAGGCGAACGTGACAATGTTCATGGTTCGCGAGTGGAAGGAAAAATTCAGCTTCGTCGGACAGCCGCCGCAGCGCGCAATGGTCACAGCGCCGGTCAAAGGCGTTCCGACAGAGCTCGACATCACGAACGAAATCAAAGCGGCGTGCGAAACGATCCTGCCGCCGGTGGTGGAGACGATGCTCGATCTGCTGTCGCGAGTCGAGCCTGAATTTCAGGAGCGCGTGCGCAACAACATCATCCTGTCCGGCGGCGGCGGGTTGATCAAAAATCTGCCGCGCGCGCTCGAGGATGCGCTCAAGCAGGTCGGCGGCGGCAAAGTGACGTACATGGAAGATCCTGTGTTCGTCGGCTCTGACGGCGGCCTCGCTCTGGCACTCGATGCGCCCGACTCCGATTGGGAGCGGCTCTCCGCCTGAGTGTGCGCGCCTCTCTACGCGCAGTTAGTGCGTCGCACGTCGATGTTCTTTCCGGCGAAATATCCGGAAGGCGACTGGAAGTCGGTCGCCGAAGACGTCCAGTTCACGAGCAGCGATGGTATACGGCTGCACGGCTGGCTTTTTCAGAACGTAGAGCCGCCTCTTAGGCGGCTCGAGCCGGCTGAGAGCCGGCTCCACATCCTCCTGATCTGGTTTCATGGAAATGCGGGCAATATAACTGAGCGCGCGCCGATGGCCACCGAGCTCGCGCGGCGCGGCATCTCCGTTTTGCTCTTCGATTGGCGCGGCTATGGGAAAAGCGACGGCTCGCCTTCCGAAAGCGGATTGTTTTGCGATGCGCTCGCGGCGTACGACTTCGCACGCACTCGAACAAAGGGTGACATCGTTCTCTACGGCGAGTCGCTCGGCGGTCCGTATGCTGCGTACGTGGCGACACAGCGAAAAACGCGCTGCGTCATCATCGAGAATTCGTTTCCGTCGCTCTCCGCGATCGGCAATGCGCTTTATCGTCCCGTGCCACTGGGCTGGTTCGCTCCGTTTGCTCTGACGACCGCTCGCTGGCTCAATCGGGCCGGCGTTCCGGTGCTCGTGATGCACGGCAAGCGCGACCAGGTCATTCCATTCGCTGTGGGGATGCAATTGTACGAACAGCTCCGTGTGCCCAAAGAGCTGCTCGTTTGTGAAAACGCCGCGCATTGCGAGATCGCCACCGCAGAGCCGCAGCGGTACTACGACACCATCGTCAAGTTCATAATGCATCCGCGATGAGCGTTCAGATCGGTGAAGTCGTCGACGGCAAATACCGAGTCCTCGAGCGCCTCGGCGCGGGCGGCATGGGAGAGGTCTACAAGGTCGAGCACACTTTCCTGAAAGCGATTCGCGTGATCAAGGTCATTCGGCCGCAAATCTCCGAGGCTGCCGACGCACATGACCGCTTTCTGCGCGAGGCCCAACTGGCAACGAAGGTCCAGCATCCGAATGTCGCCACGCTGCACGATTTCTCCGCTCTTCCCGACGGATCGCACTACATGGTTTGGGAGTACATCGAAGGTGAGAATCTGGCGCAGGTGATCCGGCGCCGCGGCATTCTTCCCGCGGGAGAGTCGATTCAACTGGCGATTCAGAGTCTGGCAGGCCTCGAAGCAATTCATCGCGCCGGAATCATTCATCGCGACATCAGCCCCGAAAATCTGATGATCACCGGCACCGACCGCGTCAAAATCATCGACCTCGGCGTCGCCAAAGCGGAGCAGGGCGACTATGCCGTCACGCAGACTGGAATGTTTGTGGGCAAGCTCCGCTACTCGTCTCCCGAGCAGCTCGGATTTCTACAGCCAGGAGAAAAAATTGACGCGCGAGCCGATTTGTACTCGCTCGGTGTCGTGCTCTTCGAGATGCTCACCGGACGTCCGCCGTTCGAGGCTACGTCGCCGCATCAGTACTTCCTCCAGCATGCGGGCGGAACGAACGTTCAGCCTCTCGATCTTGCTCGCGTCCCCGACAGACTCCGTCCAATTCTCGCCAGAGCGCTGGAGCGCGATCGAAATCGCCGCTTCGCCAACGCTCGCGAATTCGGCGATGCATTGGAACACGTCGCCGCACGTCTGCCGACTCAGGAAGACGACACGTTGCGCGTGACGCCGCTGCCGGCCCCGCTGCCGGCGGCGGCTCCCACCGAGATCGTCGCCCAACCGCGAGCGCGTAAACGGCAGACAGCATTGTTCCTGGTGATCGCGCTCGTCATGATCGTGTTCGGCGCCCTCGTGACCTGGCATTACATGTCGCGGCCGGCACCGGCGTCAGCTATAGTAACAAATACTATAGCTGCGCCGAAGGACACGCCGGCGTCATCGGTGACGGTGCAGGTTTCGCCGCCTCCGGCGCCGGCTCCGATGCCTGTTCCGGTTCCAGTTCCTACGTCCGTTCCAGTTCCCGCGCCGGTCGTCGTTGCGCCCGTGCCCGTCGCGCCGAAGAAACCAGCTCAGAAGGCGGCGGTCACAGAAACGGAGGCGCCTGAGGAACCGCTTGAGTCCGAGACTGTGCCGATGTACCTCGAAGGCGGCGTGGGTGCGAGGAATGACAGCGCTATCGCTGCTGCACGAGAACGCCTGCATAACGTGACGCGCGTCGCTCTCGACGCGCGCGGCGACACCGATCTCGTGGCGCAGCTTCGCGATCGTCTTGCCGGCTTAAATCTGACGGTTGTGGATCGCGCCGATGTCATCATCCGCTTCTACGGAACCGTCACTCATCTCCGATTCGGACGGAAGATGCGCGCGGGCGAAGCGACGATCCTCAAAAATGGCCGGCCGATCTTCCGCTATCAGATGAAAGCCGAGCAGTATCGCGTCGGCGACAATCCGGCGGAGGCCTTCGCGCGCGTGCTGAGCGACGTCTTCCGATAGACTATCGAGTGTGACCAAGAACGCCGAAGAGTTGCTCGATGAGGTTCTAAGGTTGCCCGAGCAAGAACGTGCTGAAATCGCCGCTCGACTCATCGAGAGTCTTGAGCGTGAAGTTGATCCAAATGTAGACGCAGCGTGGGCGCACGAAATCGAGCAAAGATGCGCCGCACTTGATGCTGGACAGGCTGTGACTTCGGACTGGAACGACGTTCGTCGGCGAATTGAGGAAGAGATCTTTCGCCGTTGAAGCCGGCTCGGCCAAATCAGGAGACCGAGAAAGAGATTCGCGCTGCGATCGAGTGGTATGAGAGTGAGCGCGAGGGACTGGGACGGGAGCTATGGGAACAGCTGCAGGCAACGGTTTCCCTGATTTCGGAGCACCCGTCGGTCGGTAGTGTCGTGCATCGAGCAAAGTACGCGGCGTGGCACGGCGAGTGCCGCTCCGACGCTTTCCGTACTTTGTGGTTTATCGCGAACGCGCCGATTACATAGAGCTTGTAGCGTTAGCCCACATGAGCCGGCGGCCTGGATATTGGAAATCCCGGAACAGCTAGTCGCTTTCCACGTCATGTGTGAGGCGGGCCGCGTTCACGCGATCTTCTGCAGCATCTCCACCGCCTGCGGCTTCTTCTCGTACTTCACGTCCGAGGCGGCGATTTTTTCGAGATACGGGCGCGCCTGCTGCGGCTCGTTGCGCTTCAGATGCGTGCGCGCGATCCAGAACCAGGTGTCGACGAGATACTCGTTTTCGCTGAAGCGATGCGTCTGCACCGCCTTCTCGAACGCTGCCGCGGCGTCGTCGTAACGCTGCTGCGCGTAATAAATGCGGCCGAGGTGCGTGAGCGCGTCGAAGAAATCGTAGGAATGCTGCTCCACGCTGTCGAGAACGCGCAGGTAATACTCTTCGGCCTTCGCCAAATCGCGGCGGTCGAAATGAATTGCGCCGCAGAACAACAGCGCATTCCTGAAAAAATACGAGTTGAAGAACGGCTGACCGGCGTCGAAGAGCTGCAGCGATTCCTGGAACAGATGCAGCGCTTCGTCCGAATCACCGAGCGCGTACGAATTCAGCGCCTTCAGCGCCAGAGCCTGCGCGGTCACGTTCGCGTTCTGCGAATAGCGAAGCGACTGCTCGTGAAGCTGTTTTGCTTTCGCGTAATCGCGCTCTTCATGCGAGAGGTGACCGAGGATGACGTACGACTTGTACTTGATGTCGTTGGCCTCATCCGACTCCTCCGACGCGCACGCCTCCGTAAAACCGGAGCGGGCGGTGGCAATTTCTCCGGCGTACAGCGAGGCGACCGAGCGGTAATACGTCGCCTCGAGTTTCGTCAGCACAGTGCTGCGCTCGGCCGCGAGCTGATCGATGAATCGCGTGACCAGCTGCGCCAGGATGCGATTGTCCGTGGTCGCATCGACGACGAAGTTGTGCAGATAGACGAGGCGGTTCTCGAGAATGCGCATCATCTCCAGCATGATGGCGATTCGCTGGGAGTCGTTCTGCGTCGCGCGCGAGTCCGACAGCTCGCTCGTTTCGTTTTTCAATCGCGATTCGAGCGCCACGCGCTGATCGACCAGCGTTTTGATCCGAGTTTCAGGCATACGGACAAAATCCTACCGCGGTCGCGTTGCAATCGGAGAGCCAGCGACCTCGAGCAGACGGAACTCGAGCTGATGGCGGTCCTCGTCGATCGACTTCACCTCGATCGTCACGTGATCGCCAAGGCGAAGCTCGCGATTGGTCGACTCGCCACGAATGCGGTGCTCCCGCTCGCGGTATTGCCAGTAATCGCCGCCGACTGTGGCAATCGGCACCATGCCCTGAACGAAAATCTCGTCGAGCTCGACGAAAAGTCCGAATGGCGCGACGCCGGTGACGATGCCGGTGAACTTCTGGCCCACTTTGTCCCGCATGAAGATGACTTTCTTCCACTCCAGCACTTCGCGCTCCGCTTCTTCCGCACGGCGCTCGCGCTCGCTCGACTGTGACGCGTACAGCGGATGCGCGCGCTCGATTTTCTGCAGCCGCTCGCCGTGCGCCGGCCCGTTGAGGATCAACTCGTTCAGCCGCCGATGCACGATCAGATCGGGATAGCGGCGAATCGGCGATGTGAAGTGGCAGTAGTGATCGAGCCCCAGCGCGAAGTGACCGAGATTCTCTTCGGAGTAAAACGCGCGCTTCATCGATCGCAGAACGATGTTGGTGAGGAATCGTTCTTCCGGCGTGCCGCCCACTGCTTTCAGAATGCGCTGCAGCTCGGCCGGACGGATCTCTTCCACATCGCCGCGCAGCGTCAGCTTGAACTCTTTCAGAATCTCGCGAAGATCCTCGAGCTTGCGCGGATCCGGCTGCTGATGCACGCGGAAGATGCCGGGCTGATTGGCGAAGACGAGCTCCTGCGCGACGACCTCGTTTGCCGACAGCATGAACTCTTCGATGATGCGATGGGCGACATTTCTCTCGCTCGCCTGGATCGATTCGATTTCTCCCGTCTCGCTGAGAAGCACATCCGCCTCGGGCAAATCAAAATCGATCGAGCCGCGATTCTCGCGGCGCGTGCGCAGAATTTTGTAGAGCTCGTGCATTCGCTCGAAATCCGGAATGAGATATCGATAGCGCTGCAGGAGTTCTTGTGTGGCGGCGGGCGCCTCGCCCGCCGCTGTGCGGCCGAGGGCGGCCGCACCTACACCGATCAGAATCGCGTTGACATCGGTGTAGGTCATCCGCTCTTTTGTGCGGATCACACTTTTGTAGACTTTGCGATCGGCGAAGCGTCCCCGGCGATCGATCTCGATGTCGACGGAGAACGTCAGCCGTTCCACGCGCGGATTGAGTGAGCAGATTCCGTTCGACAAACGTTCGGGAAGCATCGCGATGGCGCGGCCGGGAAAATAAACGGACGTGCCGCGCTCGAAGGCTTCTTCATCGAGCGCGCTTCCCTGCTTCACGTAATGCGCGACGTCGGCGATGTGAACGCCGAGCAGATAATTTCCGTTTGGAAGAAGCTGGACCTCGACGGCGTCGTCGAAATCTTTTGCCGTCTCACCATCAATTGTTACGATATTATGTTCTCTTAAGTCACTACGTTTCGCGAATTCGTTGCGCGAGACTTCCAGCGGAACCGCGTCTGCTGCGGCCAGCACTTCGGGTGGGAAGTCATGCGGAATGTGTAGTTTGCGAATGACAACTTCGATATCGACGCCGGGATCGCCGATGAATCCGAGGCGCTCCAGGACGCGGCCGCGCGCGAAGTTGCTGGAGCGATCGGGATAGCGATCGATCTCCACATCGACCATCTCCCCTTCGATTGCATCGAGCGTCGCCCCTTCATCGATGAGGATGTTGTGATCGAGGCGGACGTCGAACGGGGCGACGAGGCCGCCATTTTCTTTCTCATGAAAGCGTCCGACGACAGTGCGATGGGCGCGGCGAAGAACGCGCGTGACTTCGCCGGTGGAGACATCGCGATTGCGCACGCGGCGCGAATCTTTCTCCACTCGAACGACGACGAGATCGCCGTTCATCGCTCCTTTGATCGCCCGACGATCGACATGGATGTCCGGCTGTCCCTCGGCGCCGCGCACGGTGCCGTGTCCGTCGGGATGCACGCGAATGAGTCCGGCATGATACGGCGTGAACTCGAGAAGCGAATAGCGCTTGCCGCGAACGGCGATGATCGCGCCGTCGCGCTCGAGCTCCTGGACGGCGAGCTCGACTTCTTCGCGCGGGGCATCGTGATCGGGAAGGCGTTCCCAGATTTCTTTGATGCCGAGCAGACGACTGCCGCGCTTCCTGAGAAGGTCGACGATCGACTGCTGAAGATCGCTCTGTTGCAGCGCCAACGCGCGCTACACTCTACGCGACTTCTTGTTCGGTGGCGCGCTGACGCGCTTCGCCGACACGCGGCGGCGCGAGGGCCGAATCGATTCAGCGAAACCGTTCAGCATGGTTTGCGTGCGCAACTTGTTGTGCAGCGTGTTGCGGTGAACGCCGAGCGCTTTCGAAGCTTGCGTAACGTTGCCGCGACTGGCCGACATTGCTGCCACGATGTACTTCCCCTCAAAGGCTTCCACTGCTTGTTCGAGGGTGATGCCGTTTCCGATTAGCTCGCGAATGATCTGGTTCAAACGATCATCGATACTGCTCACCATGGCACGTCCTATTGGTCCGAAGTTGGAGAGGCGGCGATTTTACACCTCTCGCTGAAGTCATCAAGAGAATTTTGGATGGCGATCAAAATTTTTTCCGTGCCATTTTCTCTTGACAAACTTTTCAGAAAGGAGCATGCGCGCGAGCGCGAGGATCGTCAGCGCGCTTCCGATCATGAATGCGCGCGGACGATAGCGCCACGCGATCTCGTGATGACCACGCGTGACGCGAACGGCGCGAAAAACTCCATCGCGCAGCGGCGTCGCAATCTTTCCATCGATCTGCACACTCCATCCCGGCGCATCTTGCTGCGTGGCGACCACGAGTCCGTTGCTCGGCGCATCGAGAACGACGAAAAGTGCACTCGTCGTGAAGGCGAGCGACGCCGGACGGAAAATGCGGCCGGCCGCATCACGAAAATATGCCAGCGGAAATGCGGAGGGATTGCGTTCCGCCACCACTCCGCGCGACGTCGCGGTGAGAACGTACGCGATGGACATCGAGTTGAGGACATCGCGGCGGCGAAACGCGGCTGCATAGACGTTGATGTATGACTGTGACACGACCGGCGCCGCCGTCCACGCGTCGAATCGCCGTTCGAAAAGATTCAGATAGCCGGAGATCCACACCCGCCGATCGAATGCACGATTCGGTTGCATCGACCGTGCGATTTTGCCGTCACGGCCGATATTCAGTGAGTACGGCACGGCATGGACATCGAAAGGCGCGC